>JAZADD010000015.1:0-9216 GCA_036124005.1 Thermoplasmatota archaeon | reverse complement strand
TTGGTCTAAAGGAGGGTGATGCAATCAACCCAGATTCAGGCCATATTGCAATCAGTGCAACGGAAGGTTGGGGTCTAGAAGAATTGAAGAGTGTTCTAATCGAAAAAATCGGTGCAGACAACGTCGAAGATCCTCTTGAATTACCCGAAGGATGGCATCGAAAGCATAGACCTGAGTAATCAGGGATCAATGTGTCCGGTGTGACCACATATGGTACAGTATACATCAAATCCGCCGTAGCTTGGACGTAAAGCACTGACATCAATCGTCCGCCCACATCCTTCGCATTGGACTACATCCATGATACTGGGATTCGCCCTCGGTTCTTCAACGCGTTGGCGGCTTACTTCCACTCATGCTTTCTTGCCAAAGCGAGCAAATAGGCGACTTACTAGTGGGAAATTCATGTCAAAGGCACTACCTAGAAGCCCTGCTCCTGCAAGGAAAAGTAGCGTTTCCACCCACCATGAAAATGAACATTCGATATTGATTGTCACCTTCTGCGACGCAAGATCAGCGCTACCCGGATTACCGCCCGTGACGAAACGAGTGTCACCTGGAGCAAAGGAATACTCAAAACTGCCATCTGTTCCATTGCCGCCTGCAAGGAAATCAAATTCGCTTGCCTCACATTCCGTAAGGCCGTTGTCGTCAGGTGGGCAAGTATCTGCTGCTGATGCATCTACAAGTCCCACCCATGCCACATCCGGACGCTCCCATTCAATCGTGGCATCGATGTCAAGTAGCACAAATCCTGGAGGAATTGTGAGGTTGTCTGAGGTCATTCCGACTGGGCATGATTGGAATCCAGGTACGCCGCAAGGAATCAATGGAACTTGTTCGCTTTGTTCTGGTACATCAATCCCAATCAAACTAGCAAGAAGTAGGATTCCACAGATAATTGCAACAATCATCGGGAATAGTGACAGAACTCGCATTACTATTGAGGTCATACAGCCCCGCCTCCGGTCACATTTAGGATGACTAGGAGGACTGCAATAGCCGGGAAGATATACATTAGGACAGAGAGTTGTTTACGAGATCTCTCGTTTTTATTGTGTTTGGCTTCACAGTTTGCATTGCTACATATTGGAGGGTCTGCATCAATACGAATTACTGCACGGCATATTACGCAATGACGGTGAGGAGGTACAGATTTCAAATCCGTTTTGGATTGTTTTCGAACTCGATCAACATTGGAACGAATCCGTTCTGCCATTTTTGACCCCTTCGCCATGTCTCATCCCTCGATGGTTGTGCCTTCAAACGATTCCCCGCATAGACAAGCATGGAGGCGTTCCATGTGCCTCCCGTCAAGGACCGCTAGAGATAGTCCTGCTGACCTCGCATGGTCTGCCCCTATTGGATCAACAACTCCACTCCCGCCTGCAGAACGGTGAATAGGAGGGCCGACAATCTCTCGAAACTCGTCGTGTGTTAGACGTTCAAATCGAATCGCATCCTCATCAGTACGTGGATCTGCACTGTGTACATGGCTTACATTTGTAGCAATTATGCATCGATCAGCCTCTAGAGCACAGGCCATCCTAATTGCCACATTGTCAGTTGTATGTCCAGGAACCGTCCCCCCCATGACTACTACGCTGTTGGTTGGGGCGAGGGATAACGCGTTTTCGATGGATTCGGGTATAGTATTCGGAACCTGTATCCCTGCGCATTCAAGGGCTTCGGAGACAATTCTAGCATTGAGGCGGGTTGCAGCGATACCGATGCGATCTAATGCTTCTACATCATCACCAATCAATGGTTTAGCTAATTCTATTCCTTCACGAGCGGGTGCACCCCCGCCTACGACAAGAACAAGCCGAATCCCACGTGAGGTTATGTCCATTACCGACTCTGAAAGACTACGTAACCATGCTTGTCGGTCTTCGACTTCTGGACGTAGAAGGCTCCCACCTAAGGCGGCGACTCGGACCGTCATCCCACATGGACCGATGGAAGCGGCTCATCAATCCGTTGCCTACTTACACCCTTGATTCGATGAACAGGGTTCAAATGCGGGCTTCGGACCCTTACGAAGGAGGTGCAGCAGGATGTCCGATGATTTGGAGATGCAGCAGCGCCGCCTTCGTCTGAAGAATGCCCTTCAGGAACTTGAAGGGATGCGGGGCATGGGTACGGAGTTGGTGTCTGTAATTGTGCCTCCAGATCGCCAGATATCTGATGTCCGTGGCCAGTTGTCCCAAGAGCTGGGTCAGGCACAGAACATCAAGTCTAAATCCACCAAGAAACATGTTACTGACGCGATTGAATCAGCAATTTCAACATTGAATCGATATCCAACGCCGGGTAATTTCGGTCTCGCGCTCTTTGTTGGCCATGTTATCGTCGGTAACAACAAGACACGTTTGATGAATATCGTAGTGGATGACCCCCCCGATTCGCTTCAGTCATACCGCTATCGATGTGATTCGACCTTTGAACTCACTCAGCTTCAGGAGATGCTAATCGATCGTACATCATACGGCCTGTTTGTTATCGATCGCGGTGAATGTGCGTATGGTATAGCGACAGGTAGCCGCATTCACTGTCAAGAGGAGATGCAATCCAACATCATGGGAAAGCATCGGCAGGGGGGGCAATCTGCTCAAAGGTTCGAGAGACTCATTGAAGAGGCTGCGCATAAATTTTTCAAGAAATCTACAGAACTTGCTTGTGATTATTGGTTACAACATTTGGAAAATATACAGGGCATCATCATCGGCGGACCAGGTGCGACCAAGGACTACGTGGTTAAGCACGGCTACTTCCATCACGAAGTTGCAAAGAAGATACGTGAGCCATTCTTCGATGTAGGATATTCCAACGAATCAGGACTTAGGGAACTCGTTCAGCGGGCTGGTTCGCTGATGGATCGAATTGCTCTTGATGAAGAGCGTGGAATAGTTGATCGATTTCTACAGGAGCTTAATCATGCAAATCCTAAGGCGACTTATGGTGAGATTTTGATTCGACAGGCATTGGATGCCGGTGCTGTTGACAATTTACTCCTTAGTGAAGGATTAAGAAAGATTAGATCCGTCTATAGATGTCAACTCTGCAAGCACGAATGGAAGAGAACCGATGAGAAAGGAGCCGCTTATCCAAATTGTGTATCTTGTGATGCTTCATCTGATCGTGTTCGTCGCGATGATGAAGCGTCCGAGACACTTATCGATGAACTAACAACACTTGCAGCTCACACTTCTGCTAAAGTATCCATAATTTCTGGCGATAGTGAGGAAGGGCAGACATTGTTAGACGCGTTTGGAGGGATGGGTGCAATCCTCAGGTATGCATGGAGTTGATTGAATGGAGCTCCTAATCGAAGCAACAATTCCTGGTATTCGGCAGGGCATGTCTGCTCTTAGTATCGAAGAGGATGCTTGGATGCCACTTCTAGGTCCTGCAACCGTTCCAGACCATGGAGATTTAGCCATAGCTTGTCATTCTCTTGCACGGATTCTTCGTAAATCTCCAGTAGATATTGCTGAAGAAATATGTACAGCGATTGCCCCGAATATTGAGGGGATTGCCCAAGTTACGTCGATGAACGGTTTCGTCAATATCAAGGCCACAGATGATTGGTTCTCTGAGCGTGTTACGGAGGTGGCTGCGGATCAACGTCTTGGGATTGCTAAGGCAAAAGTCCCCAGAACAGTTGCAATCGACTACTCTTCTCCAAACGTCGCCAAGGAGATGCATGTAGGGCACCTCAGATCAACAGTTATCGGAGACGCACTGACTCGGATTTTGACTCATCAAGGTCATACTGTCATTCGTGAGAATCACATTGGTGATTGGGGTACTCCCTTTGGTATGCTGATTGAACATCTTCTAGATCTTGGAGAGGTTGAAGCCGGCGATGAACTTGGAGTAGGTGATCTCGATAGTTTCTACAAGACAGCTCGCGGCAAGTTCGATGAAGACCCTGATTTTGCTTCTAGGTCCCGTGCTAGAGTAGTGTTGCTTCAAGGTGGTGATGAGGATACCTTACGACTTTGGAAAGTGTTGGTGAATGAGTCAACTCGTTATTTTAACGAAGTATACCGTTTGTTAGACGTTCTTCTAGTAGATGACGATCTAATGGGTGAATCTGCCTATCACTCATTGCTTCCATCAGTGGTATCCCGCCTCTCAGATTCTGGTCTTCTCGAGGTTAGTGACGGAGCAGATGTGGTATTCCCTGGGGGCCATCTTAATCGTGAAGGTGAGCCTCTTCCTCTGATTATCCGTAAGGGTGACGGAGGCTACAACTATGCTACAACTGATATTGCCTGCATCATAGATCGTACTGAACGCCTTCATGCTGATGATTTACTGTATGTTGTGGGCACTCCACAATCTAGACATTTCGAAATGGTCTTCGAAGTATGCCGTATGGCAAATATATTGGGTGATGGACATCGTTCTGAACACGTAAACTTCGGTTCAGTCCTTGGTTCTGATGGTAAGGTTTTGAAGTCCCGTTCAGGTTCTGCAGTAAAACTCGTTGATTTGCTTGAGGAATCTATCTCTAGGGCTGCTGCTGTTGTAGAAGAGAAGAATCCAGAACTCGGAGAAGATGAGAAGAAACAGATTGCCCGTGCAGTTGGTATTGGAGCCGTGAAGTTCTCCGATCTCAGTAATGATCGGAGACTTGACTATGTTTTCGATTGGTCAAAGATGCTTTCTTTTGAGGGTGATACCGCACCGTATCTGCAGTATGCACATGCTAGAATCTGTTCTATTTTCACCAAGGTAGAAGATTCCGAATGGAGAGAATCTCCGATTTTTGTTAGTGACGAATATGAGTTGAGAATGGCTCGCAGCATTTTGACCTATAGAGATTCATTTGAGTCATCTGCTCGTGATTTAATGCCCAATCGTTTGTGTACTCATTTGCTTGCACTCACTTCTGCTTTCGGCTCGTTCTATGAGAACTGTCCAGTGCTAATTGCAGAGGACCCAAAGGTTCGCAATAGTCGACTAAGGTTGTGTGATGCCACTGCTAGGGCACTAAAAACTGGACTTTCGTTACTTGGTATTGATGCACCTGAAAGAATGTGATTAGAATTCAGATACGTCGACGACATCTGTTGTCTCCGAAGTATTCGCCTCAGCTTCTGCCCTCATTTGTGTAAGTACCCTTTTCGCTTCACCAAAGCTACTGCATGCTCGTGTCTTTTGTGCAGATGGCCAACCGCAGTCGATTCGATCATCATCTACAGAGTTGGGTTCAATCCATGCTTTGCACAAGCGATCATGACATGCCGCCCTTATCTCATCGCCCTCAACCCAAAAACTAGTTCGGGTACAGACTGGGCACGCGTCGCGTCGAAGTGTGCGTTCCATCTCCCGGGCATCAGGACCGATTGTCCCAACTGTCCAACTATCGATACGAATCTCGACGATGTCGGTGCTTTCAGCATCTGCCATGAAACCACGAATCACCATCTCGAGGTCCTCGTCTTCAATCATCATCGCAAGGACTTCTTCTTCTGCCTCGCGATCAATTGCGATAGCAGTCAGAACCCTGTCCCCGCGTGCGACCATGTCTTGTCCTGTATCTTACATGGCATGAATCCAACGACGATTAATCGTGCTTAAGCGGGTTCTGAAACAAGGGCATTCTTCATGGACTCGCTTTTCCCGGCCGATACATGGTCAATATTGGAGATAAGGCCCCGGACTTTACATTGAAGGACCAGAACAAGAACGACACGACCCTGTCTTCTTTCAAGGGTCGACGGGTGATTCTTTCGTTCTATCCGGCGGCTTTCACCGGTGTTTGCACGAACCAGGTTTGTACAGTGAACGATGCAATGTCATCCCTCTCCGAGAATGATTGTGATGTAATTGGAATCTCGGTGGATGCTCCGTTCTCCAACAAGGCCTTTGCTGATACTAATGGTATTACGTACCCTCTTCTTTCTGATGTCCATCGAGAAGTAATTACTGCCTACGGAGTCACATTTGATGACTTTGCAATCAAAGGATATACCGTTGCTCAACGTTCAGTTTTCGTTGTCGAGGAAGATGGTACGATTGGGTACGCTTGGTATTCTGAAAACCCAGGTATGGAACCAGATTATGAGGCATTATTCGCCCATCTTGGTGTCTGAGTTCTAGTCATAGGGTTCATACGGCATTGGCATTAGGGTCAATTGTCTACTCGTACTTCGGTGCAGGTGATCCTCGTTCACAGCGCCCCTTGGGTGTGCTGCGATCGGGATTCCTCGTAGATGTGGGGTGATTCCCTGATTTTTAACAAAAAGAACCAGCCGACCGGAGGTCCAAAGGACCGGAGGTGTATAGCATGAATTTGGTCCTCGACGGGGCCAATATCGCCCGACAAGGCGTCGACAGTTCTGGAGATGGATCTCAACTCCGCGCCGCACTCGATCGTCTTCTCGCTGATGGCCACACTGTCTATCCAGTGATTGCACAGTTCAGAATGTCTGGAAAGAGAGCTTTTCCCAATATGGAATGGGTCAATGAATATCGTGAACACCCATCGGTACATTTTGTCCAAGCACCTTCGGGTACAGACGATGATGCCTTCATCCTTGATCTTGCAATTCAACTCAAGGGTGTGATTGTGAGCAATGATTTGTTTAGAGATCATAAGGAGCGTCTTGGAAAGGATTCAGGACGTTATTGTGGTTCCAAGGCAACTCATCGTATGATGTATTCAATTGCAGGCGATCTTTTCCTCCCTGACCCGAAGTTCGTGATGCCCCCGGAAGAGGTTGTGGAGGCACCACCTTCGGCTGTAGAAATCGATGAATCTGTGAAGAATGAGAAATCAGCCACTCCAAAACAAGGTAGTGGTTCGAGTACGAGTAAAAGGTCGAATCGTCAATCCTCTAAGGTAGACCGTTCTCATCGTATCTCTAGCGCTTCAGTCAGGTCATCGATTTTACAACATGCGGACCTCCCTATGCCTGTACAGAAACTATCGACATATTTGCCAAAGATGATTGAGAAAGCTACAGGTCGGAAGATGACTAAAGCAGAGATTAGGTCTGAAGCAGGATTTGGGAATCGCTCATGGATTGAGATATTCTCTGGGATGTCTCCCGAACTTATCATCGATAGGTCAGGGGAGGTGCCTATCGTCAAGGCAGGTAATACGAGGTCCAAGAAGAAGCCTAGTTCCTCAAATCGCCGTCGTCGTGGATCTAATAGGAAGGACACGAATGATTCAGAGAATGATTTGGAACAGAATAGAAACGCCTTGAAAATAGTATTCAAGGAGATTATCGATGATGGGCGATATCGTTTGGATTCCAAAGGAGGTGTTATGTCCCGTTTTCTTCCTTGGATGAAGGTTGAAGAGCGGATGATTCTTTCTTGGTCTCAGGTATGTCAGAAGTATCTGAAGCGAACAAACATCCGTCTCGCTCGCATGGATTCTTCCGCATTCTTTCAACTTCTTTCTTCGATACCATGGCCTCTTGGTGATGGAACGGATAAAATCATTCGACACCGTATCGATGAGAATGAACTAATTCTTTGGCGTGGTTGACTAATCAATCCGCTCATGTAACCAGATTAGATGGTATCCAAATCTTGTCTTTACGGGCTCGCTTAGTGTACCAATTTCCATCTTTCTAACTTCCATTTCAAAGCCCGCGACCATCTGGCCTCGGCCGAAATTACCCAAATCCCCATTTTTGTGTCTTGAAGGGCATGTCGAATGTTTCCGAGCGCGCTTTCCGAATTCCTTGAGTGGTTTTTTAGATTCCATTATCTGCTTGTAAATCGTCATCGCTTGGCCTTTAGAATCGACCAGAATATGGCTCGCTCTTGCTTGTTTCATGAAATCAACCCCAAGCGAGCCAGCGTGCATAGGACCCGTAGATGATACCACTAACTGCGAGCGATTCTTCGTTGAATCTATCCATCGTATCTAGGTAGGTATGATACTCTACACTGCCCGACCCATAGCATACTAGTGCGCGACCATATTCGTTACCTGCAGGGTCGATTTCGTAAACGAATGGTGCATGGTCGCTGTTGTATGGCATATCTTCTGAATTGAGTAGCCTTACGTCTGCGGGATACTTCGTTGCGAGTGCTTCATACTCTTGCGAGAATTTCCAATGAATATTTGCAATATGTTGCACATCCTCTTCTGAGTTACCAAACAAAGTGAGCCCAGAATTCCGTTCTTCATCTACATGACTCATATCGAAATTCACGTAGAGGCGCAGGTGTTCTTTCAATTCCTCTTGATGAGCTTCTACCCATGCACTGCTTCCAAAGAGACCTTCTTCTTCACCACCCCATGCACAGAACTTGAGTGTATATTCCGGTTCACCTAGTGTATCGTACAATGCCCCAAATTGTTGCGCGAGCTCGATTACAGTTGCAGTTCCGGATGTATCATCAACAGCTCCAGGTCCATTGTAAACCGTGTCGTGGTGCGCTCCAAAGATAATCATATCATCAGTTGCACCAGGTATGACTCCACAGGGTACTGTTACGTCACGATTTCCTTCGTTGTCAACTCGAACATCAATTTGGAATCTTTGAGTCCCATTCATCACTTCCTCCTGAATTGTCTCCCCGACTGATTTCGATACCATGACAAACGCAATTTGTGCAGGCATAGTATCAAACTGGCTCACGTCGACTGTTTTGAAGTATGGTACACAATCTCCGGCTACTAGTTCGTCACAGTTTTGTTGCATATTTACAAGAATCAGAGCAAAGAGGTCATTTTCCTGGGCTTTCAAGAAAAGTTCAGTGTTAGTAGATACTCCTCCTTGACCCCAGACCATACCTACTGCCCCTGAGGCTGAAGCCCAATCCGCATCCTCGCTTCCATTGCCTAAATCGATAATTTCAGCGTCCTGTGCATAACCAAGTTGCATTGTTCCACTATATCCCTGAATAACGAAGTCTTCTCGATGGGTAAAAGAGGTGATTTCTGCGCCAATATCTGCAATACCACAAGGATCAACGGTTCCGATTATAGGTGCAGGCCCAGGTGCACAGATACTCATTGTAGGTTCAGCGATAATTTCGAACATAGGGACACTGAAAGTTTGTACAGTAGCTCCCATGCCTGCCTCAGTCAAATTTTGTTTGATTGCTTCTGCTCCGTTCGCTTCTTCAACGGTGCCACTCATTCTTCCTCCCCATTCAGGATGGCCGAGATCAACCAAGGTTTGAGCGTATCCGCGAGCTCGGTCCTGATCAAAATCAATGAGTTCGTAATCAGGG
>JAZADD010000014.1:0-45611 GCA_036124005.1 Thermoplasmatota archaeon | reverse complement strand
GCTTTTGAGGCATCGAAATCCAAAGGTGCGGGTAAGTTGCGTGTTAGCTATCGCTTCGCTTGAATTGGTGGGCTTGCCAGGAATTGAACCTGGGATCTTCGCCATGTCAAGGCGACGTCATAACCCCTAGACCACAAGCCCTTGTGATGATTTGAGGACAGGCCCCCCCGTCATGAATGAATCGGTTTATTTCATGCAATAATTTTGGAGATTCTTCCAGTGCAACCTTCTTCTGAACAGGTGCCGAAGACACGTTTACGACCGTTTTTCATCGTAGCCTGTTGTGCATCTTTGATTGGGCCATATGTCTTACACTTCAGACAATAGCCTTGGTAGTCCGCCATGAATCATTGGCAGCAGTGTAGGGATTTGAACCAAACGCTGGATTTAGACAATTCAATTGGATTACTCGGTGGATTATTGATTACGGGTTCAGTGCATGTGTGTCGAATCAGTATTTTGAATATCAGCAACAAGTCCTGCAATCCCTTCATCAGATTCTGGCTCATCATTCGTATCAACGATGACAACGAACTCAACATTCTTAGGTTTAGGAGAGGGTCTAGTTGGGCTAACTCGATACCGTACATATTCACGTTTGACCACACGTAGTGATCCCTTCCCACCAAGTATCTCCATCATTTTTCCAAGGGGAATATTGCCCTCAGTACTGTAACTAGTCAAAATGAACTTCGCGGAAATGTTGTTGATTAACTCTTGAAACTCTTGAGCCGACGTTTTGTGGTAATTGTATGCACTCCTTCTTTCTGTACGCCAATCAAGTCGTATCGCGGCCTTTGTGCCTTTGGTAATTTTCTCAGGTAATTCTGGTTTGTCCCACAGAGTGACTGTGTTCAGAACATGATAATTTGAACCGTAGGGGTGCTGATTGTAGGGGGGGTCTAGATAGACAATATCTGGAATATCCCCTAATATGTCAGTAAGGTCGTGAACTAACTTTCCAGCATCCTGCCTAGTGATGATATTCTTCTTTCCATTATCGAAAACAATTGGAGGTTTCAATTCAATATCCGAACAGATACGATACAGCGCAGTACCATTACTCCCCCCCCACCCTCTGTGAAAGCCCTTGAACACTCCACTAGTATTACTGACATAGGATACTGCATACATCATTGAGGCCATGATATATCCGAACTCATCCGGAGTGATTTTCCCCTCTTCCTCCCATTTTGTAATCAATTCACGCATTGCATCAATCTTCATTCCATTTTTTCGCGTGAAAAATTGTCGATCATCCTCATGATTCAGATTGAAATCATCACTGGGGCATAGGTGCTTGGCGACGTACCCTTCGATTGGCTTAGCATTGTTCAACATCCTGTAGACATTTTCACACCCGCCTAACTGTTCGAACACAGGAACTTCATTTTGCCTAACAGAACCAATTGCAATTTGCTCTGAGTAGGGTTCCCAATCATTTGCCAGAACTCTGAATCCCAATTTCTTAGCAAACCTTGCCACTACTGTACTACCTGTGAACAAATCAACGAAAGTTCCCTCTTTAACTCCAGTTAACTCGATTGCCGAATGGATGATGTCCAATAATTTCCTCTTGTTTCCAATGTATGGAATGAGTTGGGAGAATACATATTCCGTAGTATAGCGAGCAGCGGTTTTCTTGCTATGGTGTAGGGCTACTCGTTTAGACAATGTATCGCCCCCTACCAATGTAATGTGGGTCAGCCGCATCCTATAAGAATCAAATTTTCTAGAGTTGTGTAGGTACAATAACATTGGATTAAGAATAATCGATATTCTAGCATGTGCGTGAAGCCCCAGAATCTGTTTGCCCTCTCGCTACTTTTGGCGAGTTTACTATCTCCAGGACTGGTGAGTGCTGCTGATTATGATGGTGAAGTGGTTGTGATTACTGTTGATAGTACAAACCTTCGATTCAGCCCTTCAGAAGTTACAATTCAAGAAGGCGATTCCGTTCGATTCTTTTGGTCGGGTCAACTTCTTCCTCATAATGCCGTAGCTGAAGATGGTACATTCGATTCAGGGGACCCATCAAGAGAAGTGGACTATACATTCGTGTTTGAATTAGGTACCAACGGCACTTACGAATTTGTTTGCGAGCCACACGAGTCAGCAGGAATGGTAGGGACAATAACCGTAGAGCCTGCCCCCGTGGCAAATGAATCAGACATTGTTCAAGATGATGGCCAGTTAGATTCTGAGGAAATTCAGGATGACTCTTCTTCGATACATCTTGATGCGATTTACCTAGTGATTTTACTCATTATCGTTTACTTTGTAGGTCGATCGAGAGGCGGAACAAATTTAGGATACTCAAATCAAGAAAATACTGATCAAGAAGAATAGGAATTCTGAATATCCGTATATTTGGCACTCTAGAGTAGGGGTCAGAGGGTGAAATTACCAATTATTTCACCTAAAATATGAAAAATCGTCACACTGAGAGGTATAGTTGCCTGAGGAAGATAACCTTCAATGTACCAAATGGCCGATAATGCAGGTTATCCGCCCCCCGTATGCTTGGATTTCTACAGATAAAATGGATTAGGGTATTTTTGCCCCCTATATTGTAAAATCAATTAATTAGAATTAATTCTATCAAAATCATTTTACAATAATTGATGATTAAATTAATTAGAATCAATTCTGCTTGTTCAACCAATCAATGTGGAGTGATGAATTGAAAGTTCTACAGGATTATCTCCTGGCATCAAGCACCAACCATCTGCGTTCTCTGTTTGAAGGATATTGAGATCTGCTACTCCTCCTTCGATGAGTTGGCCGACACCAAGTGGAGTTTCAAGTGTAGATGCTGCATTGACTGTTACTGCTGCAAGGGCCGCGATTGGCGGAATACGCATTCGATGAACAGCCAGGCTTCCTACAAATGGGATGGAGAGGGACCGACAATTAGGGTTGAAATCAGTCGCCATGGACCACTTCCATCCTTCCTTGATACATTGCTTGATAGCATCGGTCATCGGGTCTCCATGGACATATGGGGTTCCAGGGAGGAATCCAGTGTTAACACCAGCATCAGAGGCTTTGGCGCGTGCATCATCGGAGGAATATCCAGCGTGATCTGCGGAATCTACTTTCAGATCTGCTGCTAGGTTGAGCCCTCCTCCGTCGACAAACTCGTCCACATGTAGTCGGGATCGAAGGCCATTTTTCATTGCAGATCGGACGATATCCTCGGTAATTTCGAGGTCGAACCATCCAGGTTCACAGAATACGTCGACAGATGTTGCGATACCTTGTTCTATAATTGCCGGCAATTGTTCATCCACGAGATGGAGATTCCATTCCTGATGATCTACGCCTGATGGGTATGCATGAGCGCCTAGCCAAGTATGATGTAATGACGGTACATCTTGACCATTTTCGAGAGATTTGGCGGCTGACAACATTCGAAGTTCAGTCTCACTATCGAGGCCATAACCTGACTTTGCTTCCATTGTTGTAGTTCCCATAGAACGAGCTCTTTGAATCCGTTCTTTTCCTATCTCCATAAGTCGATCTAGGTTTGCTTCTCTGGTTGCTTTCACAGTGGTGGATATTCCCATCCCAAGTTTCGAAAGTTCCTGGTAGGTCTTTCCCTCAATCTTCAGAGCCATCTCATGGGACCTGTCCCCATCCCAGAGTAGATGTGTATGTGCATCGACAAAGCCTGGAACAATGGCTTTCCCGTTTGTGTTGATCCAGCGGTTCCCATCTGGTGTAATGTGTATCCTTTGGGGGGTATTGGGTCGGATATGACCCCATTCGTGCTGAATTTCTTCATTCGAAGCCATTCGTTTGATGATTCCATTGTGGATGTGGATGCCGATATCCTCGTCGATATTCTTCTTTCGATTTAGTAAATCGTCTCCATCAATTCTACGTGTTTTTGGGTCAACAGAACTGAGATGGGCAACCTCGGAGGCTCCGAGAATTAGTGTGTCCATGAACCTCGTTGAGCATTAAGGCTTGAAATGGATGCGGTCATCCGGAGTCCATGGGCGTGAGATGGGTACTGGGTATCGAAAGTACAGCTCATACCTTTTCATTCGGTGCTGTAACGGATGAAATGGAGCCTATCCCATCCTCTTCTTCGATAATTCGCCCTACTGAAGGGGGCATCCATCCACGAGAGGCGGCCGATCATCATAGTGACAATGCTTCTCGCCTTCTCCAGTCTCTATTGTCGAGCAATTCTCTCTCGATGAACAATTTGGTAGGTGTGGCGTATAGTCAGGGCCCAGGGCTTGGACCTTGTCTTCGTGTTGGGGCTTCGGTTGCACGTGCTATTTCCACTGCACGAAAAGTTCCCCTAATTGGTGTGAATCACTGTGTAGCTCACATCGAGATTGGTCGAACTGTATGCGGTTGTGATGATCCAGTTCTGCTTTACGTCAGTGGAGGGAATACGCAAGTCATCACTCGCTTAGAATATCGATATCGTGTATTGGGCGAGACGATGGACATTGGTATTGGAAATATGCTGGATAAGTTCGCGCGTCACCATGGATATCCATTTCCCGGTGGTCCTGAAATCGAGAAGGCTGCACTTCGGTATCGCGAATCCGTGGAATCACCTTCTATTGTGGGGCTTGAACTTCCTTATGCGGTCCAAGGTATGGATCTTGCTTTTTCGGGACTGTTGAATGCGGCGGATACCTTAGTTGAGAAGGGAGCCAGTTTCGATGCTGTCTGTTGGTCCTTACAAGAACATGCTTTCGCGGCCTCTATTGAGGTCGCTGAACGTGCTCTTGCACATACGGGTAAGACCGAACTACTTCTTGGTGGAGGCGTAGCTTGTAATGAGAGAATTCGCGAGATGTCTGAGATTATGTGTCTAGAACGTGGTGCTACAGCCCATTGGCCACCTAAGATGTATTGTATCGATAATGGAACAATGATTGCACTGCTTGGATTGCTTCAACTAGAGTCAATCGGCCCCACTAATCTCTTAGATTCAGCAGTTGATCAGATGCTTAGAACTGACATGACGCCCATCGCATGGACTTGATTTGAGTGGAAGCCTTTACAGGTGTTCGACTAACCCTACGAGTTGGAGGGTGAATTCTGGCACGTCGAGGTAAGGGACGCAACGCACGTCGATCGACGGTTCAGCGGAAGAGCCAGATTCCCCCGCCAGTAACCTCACCTGAACCAGTAAATCCTCCTGTTGCTGAGAAAAAGCAGGATTTATCCAGGCCTAATGCACCTCCCAGTGCTCCTGTCCAGAAGCAGTACGGTGTGTCGGAAATTACCTCTGAACCAATCCCTGAGTCCGAACCTGTTGATGTTCCTGATGAAGATACGTCTTCTTCGCATCAAGAACCAAAGTCAGTTGTTGCTGCAGAACCTGCAACCCCGATACAAGATGGTGCAGATCGACGTAGTCTTGGGTTATCTGCTCTTGAAGAGGAATCCTCGGTCGAAGATGACCCTGTTGAGATTCGGCCTGAGGATCGAGTCCGTGAACTAATCGGCCGTTCTCAGGATGCGGCGGAAAAGGCAGGAGTACCCTCAATTGTATCTGAGCGTAAGCCTGTTGAAGATGCTCCCAAGGAACAACCTCGGAGGCAGCCACGTCGTATTTCTAAGGCTAAGAGAAACAATCAGATGAATAAGCACAACAGTCGTGCTCGTCGGTTGAATCGTTCACGCCACATGGAATACAAGTATGAGATGCGTGCTCTGTTGAAGGAAATTGAGGTCAGCCCTGAACATCATTCTGTACTGTTGGGTACTATCTGGGCAAAGGGTGAACGTCAAGACGTAAAATCGGCGAAAGAATTCGTTAGAGAGCGAAAGGATGCTGGTGCCATTAATGATGAGCAAATGGAACGGCTCATCTCATTAATTGATGATTATACAACCCGTCGTTGAACGACAGGCTGATGACCGTCAACCTCCGACAAGAGTTCATGGAGGAGTCCGATGAGAGTGGCCGAACACTCGGCGGCATCGATTTTTCTGCTATTCCCGAAGTTGAGGGAACCCCCAATCCTGGCCAGCCACCATATACACGCGGAATCCATTCCACGATGTATCGATCTAGACGGTGGACCATGCGTCAATACGCTGGTTTTTCCACTGCTGAAGCAACTAATCAACGGTTCAAACTACTTCTTTCTGAGGGTCAGAAGGGATTGAGTGTTGCTTTTGATTTACCGACTCAACTTGGTATGGACAGCGACGATCCACTTTCATATGGGGAAGTGGGGAAAGTCGGTGTCGCCATAGATTCAATTGATGATATGCGACGATTGTTTGATGGGATCGATTTGAGTGAGGTATCTACCTCGATGACAATCAATGCACCTGCAGCGATATTGTTTGCTTTGTATGTCGCAGTTGCGGAAGAGAAGGGTGTGCATCCCGGACAACTGCGAGGGACAATACAGAATGATGTGTTGAAGGAGTACATCGCTCGTGGTCTCTACGTATTCCCACCCGAACCAAGTCTTCGACTTGCGACTGATGTGATGAGGTGGTGTGCAAAGAATGCACCTGCTTGGAATACTATCTCGATTAGTGGATATCATATCCGTGAGGCAGGTTCAACAGCAATTGAAGAGGTGGCCTTCACCCTCGCTAATGCGTTGCAATATGCTGACTCTGCCATAGATGCCGGTTTGGATATTGATGAGTTCGCTCCAAGGATGTCATTCTTTTTTGGTTGTCACAACGATTTCTTTGAGGAGATTGCGAAGTTCCGTGCGGCTCGAACTCTGTGGCATGATTTGGTGCAGGAAAGGTATAGCCCGGAAGATCCTCGATCAGCTCGATTACGATTCCATACTCAGACCGCTGGCGTTACATTGACTGCTCAACAACCAATGAACAACGTGGTGCGGGTTGCTTATCAGGCGATGGCTGCAGTTCTAGGAGGCACCCAATCCTTGCATACCAATGCATATGATGAGGCACTTGGATTGCCTACAGAGGATTCAGTAACAATCGCTCTGAGGACGCAACAGATTCTCAGTGAGGAGACGGGAATTCCAGAGGTTGTGGACCCTCTTGCAGGTTCAGTCCACTTGGAACATCTGACTGAAGAGATTGTGCGTTCATCACGAGAAAAAATCGAAGCAATTCTTGCTTCAGGTGGTGCTATGGAAGCCATCAAGCGTGGAGAGCAACAGAGGTCTATCCACGAATCAGCCTGGTCACAATTGACAGAGATAGAGTCGGCCGAGAGGCGAATTATTGGTGTCAACTATGCCGAAGATGGTGCACCTATTACGGATGCTGGGCAATCTCTTGACCCAGCGCTCGTTGAAGCCCAGTTAGATCGGATAGATAATCATCGAAAAAATCGCAATCATGATACTGTCAAGGTGGGACTTGAGTCGTTAAAGTTGGCTTGTGAATCGGATGATGATTTGTTCCCTCAAATCCTTAATTGTGTCAGAAATGGGGCTACTGTTGGGGAAGTGATGAGTGTTATGCGCGAAGTATTTGGTACGTGGAGAGCACCAAGCGGAATCTGAGGTGAAATGATGAGCATCGAGATAGACCATATTGGGATCGCAGTCAGTTCTTTGGATGAACGAACCCCGTTCTGGACTGCATTAGGACTCCTTCGTGGTGAAGATGAATCCTTACCAGAAGATGGTGTAATCGCACGTTTTCTTTCGACCTCCGGAAACTCCTCGGAACCGGCCCGAATCGAACTTCTTGAAGCGACTGGAAAGGACACTCCAATTGGTAGATTCATTGACCGGCGTGGAGAAGGAGTTCAACAGATTGCATTTCGTGTTGAAGATATTCATTCTGTAATTGATAGACTTCTTGGCCATGGTGTTCGAATGATTGACGAAATACCACGCAACGGTGCCCACGGTTCTAAGATTGCATTTGTCCATCCATCTTCTACCGGGGGTGTTCTTGTTGAACTTGTCCAACGTTCCATTGCCGAGTGAAGTTATAGGTGAGTATCAAGTCGAGGGATTCGATGGAATCCATCTTATCTGATATCCGTGCAGAAATCGAGTCGATTAATGCAGATCAGATTCGTTCGAAGATTGAATCTCTTGTGGATGCTCTCGATGTTCTTCGTCAGGATGGTGTAATCACCAACGATGCTTACCTGGATGCTGGTGCTATTCATGGAGGTCTGATGATGCTCTCCAATCTGATAGAAGTCGGAATCGATCGAAAAGAAGTCAAGAATCATATGGAGGATCTAATCTTGAGAGCCCAGCGTGTTGAAGAGGTTCATCCTGGATTGATGGCATCTGTAGATGCTGCGATGAGATGAGGCCATTCCATGGGAGATGTGCTGCTCCGCGTTGAATCGGTCTCCAAGTCATTTGGTGAAGTTGACGCTTTACAAGATGTCGACATTGAACTAAGACGTGGAGAGATTGTGGGACTTGTTGGGGGGAATGGTGCCGGTAAGACGACATTACTCCGTCTCCTTTGTGGAGTATATCGTCCGACAATTGGTCGAGTATCTTTCATAATCGATGACAAAGAACAACCAGTCGACCAAGTTCGTCAACGACTAGGTGTCGTACCTGAATCTACGGGTTTGTACCACCGATTGACTGCATGGGAGAATATCCGATATCACACTCGGATACATGGTCGTTCGGATAAGGCATCTTGGGCCAGGACTCTTCGATTTGCACGTACCCTCGATATTGAGGATGAATTACACCGGAGTACACGAGGATTCTCTCGTGGAATGAGGCAGAAAATCGCCCTAATTCGTGCTATTGCACATGGTCCTGATTTGTTGCTTCTAGATGAACCAACAGCTGGCCTTGATGTGACAAGTGCGAGAAAGGTCCGTGGCCTTGTCCGTTCTTTAGGGGACGAAGGTGGAACTGTCATCTACAGCACGCATATGCTTTCAGAGGCACAACGTATCTGTGATCGGATTCTCATCATACACAATGGAACTGTTCGAGCTGATGGGTCGCCGAGTGATTTACTCAAATCTACTGGTACGGATGATCTTGAAGATGCTTACATGGCTCTGACTCAAGATGTCTCACGTATGAATCGCCAAGAGGGAGAGAGCGGATTGAGTCGATGGTGGCTGAAACTTTCGATGGGTGGAAAGAAATCGAATATGGGGGAAGAAGAATGAATCGTTTTTCCGCAATTCGTACAGTTGCTAGCAAGGAATTAGTAGATTTTGTACGTGATTGGAGGACGATTGCAGCCCTGCTTCTGGTCCCTTTGATTATCTTTCCAATGATTTTCATTGCAGTGCCATGGTTCCTTCAAGGTGAAGCAGCAGAATTGGAACAAATCGATCTTGATGTAATAGTGTATGTGAATTATGACTCTGTTTTACCTGAGAGTCTGGGGCAACATCTGAATGATTCAAGGATATCGATTGAGGTTCTTGTCGCTGAATTTGAGGAGGACAAACATCTTGGTAATCATTCGAAGTTCCTTAATGATGCATCCGAATCAATTGAGAATGGCTCAAGTCATGCGACTCTACTACTTCGAACAATTGAGGGAAATGCAACAGAGAACTGGCACTTCGTCGTTTTTTCGGATAGCACTGATGAGTTATCAAGAGAGGCATTTGATCGTATCATTCTTGCAGTGGATATCTGGGAGGACGAGATCATTAATGCTACCTTAAATGAGGTCTCTCTCACTTACCAAGACGTTCGAGATCCAGTAGGTTGGGATTCAGGTGGAATAACCACTGATGTTGCTACTAGTGGTGAACAAGCAGCGTTTGCGTTCGCGATGTTTGTACCATTCATCATTGCTCTATGGACCGCAACATCTGCAGTCCAACCATCAATCGATTTGACAGCTGGAGAACGAGAGCGAGGCACTCTAGAAGCCCTTCTGTGCACCCCTATACGTCGAGAGGATTTGATGTGGGGTAAGTGGTTAGCCGTGGCAATCATTGCGAGTGCCTCTGTTTTGTTGCAGATGGTCGGTCTTTTCGCAGCAATTCGATTCCTTGCCGGCGGTTTCTTTTCTGTACCAAGTGTATCCTTAGGTGGCTGGATTATGTTCCTAATGACAATCATCCTTTTCGCAGTATTTGTTGTCGCTGTCGAGATGGCAATTGCAATGCGTGCCCGTTCTGTTAAGGAAGCCGGATCGACTTTGGGGCCCGTAATTATCCTATTCATAGGCCCGGCTTTGTTTGCTCAATTTGTTAATATGGAGAGTATCGAACTCTGGTGGTTTATCGCGCCTGTGTTCAACATATGCCTTGGTATGCGTGCATCTTTACTCGATGATTTCACTCCCCTTTATGCAATCTTATGGATGGGTAGCAGTATTCTCTATGCATTGGCAGCAACGGCTTGGGCATCTCGCCAGTTTAACCGCGAAGATCTCGTTGAAAGCATCTCATGATATTATTATAGTAATACCATAGTATTATCTAATCCTTACTTGACGGCGCATCATGCCCAAGGTGTCCCTGGACATGCCCGAACAATTGCTGGATGATCTTCGAACACATGTTGGTGATGATGCGAAGTTCGTCAGTCTTGCCGACGCTATTCGAACTGCATGCCGAAAACTTCTCGATCAACTGGATGATATTGACGCTAGGCATGGTCGTATTTTGAAGGAGGATTGATGATGTCGAAAATTAACCGTGACGAAGCAAAAAACGCTGTTCGTAATCTATTACAATGGATTGAGCGTTCTGAACCAGATTCTGCTGTAAGAGAAGGTCTTGTCGACACCCCCGAACGCGTCGTATCAATGTTTGACGAGATATTTTCAGGATATACAACTTCGGCTGCCGAAATTCTGGATTCAACATTCAATGGTGAAGGATACGATGGGATAGTTCTTCTCAAGGATATTGAGTTCCATTCTACATGTGAACATCATCTTCAGCCCTTCTCAGGTCGGGCCCATGTCGCGTATATACCCGTAGATAGGATTGTTGGAATCAGCAAGTTAGCTCGTCTAACTGATCTTCACGCTAAGAGATTGCAGAATCAGGAACGAATTACAAAGGGGATTGCTGACGATCTTGAGGAACATATCCAGCCTCTAGGTTGCGCAGTTATTATGGAAGCAAGGCACGGTTGTATGCGTTGTCGAGGGGTATTGAAGCAGAATGCAGTTATGACTACAAGTGCGATGCGGGGTGTCTTTTTCGATCGTGCTGAGGCTCGATCTGAACTTTTACAACTAATCCAATCAAAATCAATGGGTGCTTGAGGGTAGAACAATGAATAATGCTCAGCAGTACTATCAGTCCTTGATAAATCAAGGCCACCTGCCTGAGCATGCACTTCATTACACGCAGATGTATTATCCTGGATTTCATCCAGTACAAATTTCTGGTGCTCAACTACCTGTTCATGTCCAGATGCCGATGATTCCTCAACGTAAGAGTCGTACAACTTTGTATGTGATTTTAGGAATTGGAGTGTTTGCAATTATTGTTGTAATGTTGATTCTTGGAGCTATTTTCGCTCTTGCATTTTTTGAGTTTGAGGATAGAACACCTGAGTTTGGATTCAGGCACGACGTGGAATCTTCTTTATTCGAGAACCTTGCTGCAAATCAAGAACCATACATGGGTTCTGATTATCCTAATTTCAGTAGTGTGGTATACATCGAAGGTACTAGTTCAGACGGCGAGATCTATGCTGGCTCAGGTGTTATAATTAGTGAAAAATGGGTTTTGACGGCCGCTCATGTGGTGGATGGTCTCAAGGCTTCGTCAACTTCAGTATTCCTTGGAGTAGATTATCAGAATGCGCAAGTCAGCATACCTATCGAAGGCTACGAGATACATCCTGGATATTCATCTTCTGACGAACTTTTAGAGGAAGGTTTCGATATCGCGTTGATTGAACTCACGGATTCTGTAGATTCTTCATCTGTTTCGATTGCAAATTGGGACAATCGTACATCCATAGATGGATTGGAGTTAGGTGTTAAGGTATACACATCGGGCTATGGTGATTACAATCGTGACTATTCTAAGTGCACTGATTACTGTTTAACTGATGGTGATTCTTATCATTCTCAGAGGCGTGCTTGGGAGAATACACTAGACCGAATCGTTGTTGATCTTCAATCGTCAAATAATTTTGAAGGCGATTCTGAATACAAGGGTGGCTGGGTAGTATACGATTTTGATTCGCCTAGAGGTGATTCAAATGCATTAGGTCAGGGGGAGTCCTATAGTTTCGAACAAGGCGACTATTCCTATGCAGGTGCAGGTGATAGTGAATCCACAGCTCTTCCATTAGAAGGAACTAGTGTGATGGGTGATTCTGGGGGTCCAACATTTGCTCTAATTGGAAGTTCTTGGACAGTCATTGGTTTGACGTCTCATGGGAGTGAATCTGCGAATTATGGTGATGTCGCGTTCAATACAGGCGTCTATAGTCATAGATCTTGGATTTGCAGCCATAGTGAAATCAATAATCCGATTCAGGGGTGTTCTTGATGGATGATGTGACTTATCCAATTGTGGAGATATTTCACTCTGTACAGGGTGAGGGATTCCATGCAGGTATTCCTCATGTTTTCGTGAGATTCGGTAATTGCAATCTTCGATGTGAATGGTGTGATACAGATTTTCTAACATTTACTGAGAGGACTCTCGACTCCATTGTGGATGAGGTTCTATCTTACAATTGCAATCGTGTAATATTCACCGGAGGTGAGCCTGCGATGCAAGATCTTGCAACAATCGGGGGACGTCTGAAGGAACACGGGATCACACTTTCGATTGAGACTAACGGTACAATTGGAGTGGATCCTATCATCGATTGGATTTGTGTTTCTCCTAAAGATCAGATTTATCCCAATGTAAAAATCCATCAACGTACAGGCAATGAATTGAAAGTTGTTTACTGTGGACAGAGTCTTGAAATCTACAGTGATTTGATTGCTGGATTCGAACATCTATTCCTTCAACCATGTTACATGGATAACATATCTGTAGAGGAGAATGGGCGTAACTTCCAGATGGTGGAATCAATAGTGAAGTTAAATCCAGAGTGGAGGCTTTCTTTACAGACTCACAAATGGATGGGGGTGTTGTGAGGATGCGTGCAGTCATGGCATTATCTGGTGGAATGGATTCTACTTCTCTGCTTTTGAATCTCCTGAGACGGGGCTACAAAGTCACATGTATATCCTATCATTATGGGCAGAAGCATTCGATTGAAATCAATCGGGCCAAGGAGAATATTGCTCGATTACAGAGTGTTGATCTTCCTGTATCTCATTCTATTGTAGATCTGACATCTTCGATGTCAGTATTTCATTCTGCTTTGACTTCAGCCGATATTGTAGTACCTGAGGGCCATTATGAAGAGGAACAAATGAAACAAACTGTTGTCCCTAATCGGAATGCTATCTTCGCCTCGATTTTGTATGGTCTTGCCTTGAGTGTGGCAGAGCAAGAAGATTTGGATGTGAGTATTGCACTTGGGGTTCACAGTGGAGACCATGCAATTTACCCAGACTGTCGGCCAGAATTCTATTCTGCTTTGCAGCATGCCTTTGAAATTGGTAACTGGGGGTCTGAACGAATCACATTCGAACTTCCTTACATCAATGGTGATAAGACTTCAATTCTACAGGATTGTCTCGAATCGTGTGAATATCTCGGGTTGAATTTTGATGATGTTATGAGGAGTACAATCACTTCCTATTCTCCGGATTCTGAAGGGCGTTCAAATGGTCGAACGGGTTCAGATATCGAACGGATTCTTGCCTTTCATGAGATTGGCCGTGCAGATCCTGTAGAATATATCGAAGATTGGTCATCTGTGCTGAGACATGCGTTGAAAGTGCAGGCAGAGTATGGTGAATGAAATGTCTGGTAAACCAAGATTAGACACTGAACGTGATGCAGAATGGCGGAAGCGCTTGAGTCGATTGGCCTACAGGGTGACGCGCCATGGAGCTACAGAACGTCCTTTCTCTGGTGAATTATACGCTGAGAATAGGGATGGTGACTATCATTGCGTATGCTGTGGTCATCTTCTATTTACTTCTCAGATGAAATATGATTCTGGTTGTGGGTGGCCTTCCTTCCACACAGAGCATCCAGACGCAGGTATTGTTCGATTGGAGGATTCTTCTCATGGAATGATTAGGGTTGAGGTCCGATGCCAATCTTGTGATGCACATCTTGGCCATGTTTTCAACGACGGCCCTCGTGAGAATGGTGGTGAGCGATATTGCATTAATTCAGTGTGTTTAACGTTCACGGAGAGTGATGTGTAATGGTTACATCAATTCGTCGTTGGGTTGAGACTGATACGGGTCACCGAGTACCCAATCATAAGAGCAAATGTAGACATCTGCATGGACATCGATATCGTTGGGAAGCAGAAATCGAAGGTGATGTGGTTACTGATTCAGGTGTCTCAGATGAAGGGATGCTAATGGATTTCGGAGACATATCAGCGATTTTAACACGTGAGATTCATGACATTGTTGATCATGCATTTGTTGTATATTCTGAGGATAATGATGCCATTCAGGCTCTCCAAGCTATGGGGCCGAGTCATAGAACAGTGATTGTGGATTTCATTCCTACAGCAGAGAACCTTGCGAGATGGGCCTTTGAGAGGATTGAACCTTTGATTCAATCATCATATGGTAATAAATTGCGTCTGGTCGCAATGCATGTGAGGGAAACCCCGAAATCTTGGGCCACCTGGAGAATAAATTGAGTTTTCATTCTTCAGGATTTTCGAGATTAAGAGCAGAGATATCCTGTTTCATTTCCAATGCGTCTGCAGCATCATTTAGGATACCGAGTAAACGGTGAGCTTCGAATTCATCAGGACTACTTCTCATTAATGTCCTGATTAGTTGCTCTCTAGCACCTCTTTTCTTACTATCGTGGATTGGTAATGATTCAGCGATGCGTGCTGCTGTTTCTCGAAGTTTCCCCCTCAACTTTGGACCCATCATGGCGCGTTCTTCTTTAGAATCTGATTCCACATCTTGATGCATAGAATATGCAACGACAGTTACGGCGTGAGATAGATTGAGTATTGGATATCCTTCCCAAGTAGGTATAGTCAAAAGTAAGTCACAGAGGCGTAATTGATCTTGAAGTAGGCCTATGCCCTCGGGCCCGAAAACGATTGCAACACGTCCAGATAGCCCTTCGAGATTTTCAATCAGATCTTTGGGTGTCAGAAAATGCCTGAATTGAATCTTGGCACCTAATTCCCTTTTTCCGGAGGTACCTATGACAAGGGAGACATCTTCCATGCATGAATCCCAATTATCGTAAGTCTTAGCATTATCAAGAACAGATTGTGCATGCTTAGCGCGTTTCCTGGTTTCTTCTTCCCAATTGCCATCATGTCCGATCACTCTGAGTTTATCGAACCCAAAGTTGAGCATGCCCCTACATACCGCACCAATGTTTCCAGGGAATTCTGGCTGAACTAACACGAATACAATTTCAAGGGGGTATTCTGGAAGGTCGACATCTAGTCGATTTCCCACGGGGTTCGCCCCTAATCACGACGGCGCTGAACATATCGTGTAATGTATCCAGCAATCCAGTTTCTCATGCGCTTGTTGTAGACGTCAGTATATTCGGCAACAAGCATCTTGTTGTTATCGAAATCTGAGTTGAACTTGTCTGGATACATCTCCAAAAGTAGGAGGGCTCGGGACTTGATAAATGACGGACGGATATTACCCATCAGGCTTCACCTTCCTCGTCATTATCATCATCCATCTTGACCTCGATTGGAAATCCTTCCTCACGAGTTACAATGACCTGAATCTTGCGGGGTGGCTTCTGCATTCCTCGAGCCCAGATAGTATGGTTGACTGATTCGTCAATCCAAATTCTCTCTTCTTCGGTCACTTTCATATGACGGACAACATGGCGCTTGACTTCTTCAATCGCCCTATTAGCTCGATGGTTACGGCTTACCTTCCAAGCGCCTCGGAGTGGAATGGTCATTCTACGAACATCAGCCATTCTTCATCACCTCTGGAGTTTGGAACGGCGCCAGTTATGCCGCTTAGGATGGGACTGAACCTTTCGATTAGTTCGAAGGATAACCCACACTGGGACCCGACGATTAGTTTTCGTGACCTTGTTTAGTCGCTGCTTCTTACCGAAGGTTTTGCGTGAGGACATCTTGATTCACCTCAGTACTTCCCTAGGCCAGGTTCGGCCTCCACAGCAGAAGGTCGTATCTCCTTGGATACCTGATCAAGTAGGGACTGACCGGCAGGGGTTACAACCCTTCCCAGTTCCTTTGTTCCAGCAGGATTCTTCTCGATGACTGTATATCCTGCGGCGTCTAGTTGTTTCAGAATAGTTCTGACGACACTTCTAGATCCAGTCACCGCACGGTTAGGGCGCACACCACGGTTACGGGCGCCACCATACATCTGAGCAAGGTGGTTAGTACCAATTGGGCCATGGAGGGCAACCTTACGGAGGATGGATGCGGCTCTGCGACTCCACCAGTCGGGTTGGACCGGAGGCATCTCTCTGTGGGTACCAGTCTTGACGATTTCAGCCCACTCTGGGGCCTTGACGGAATCATTCGATTCCAATTGCTCTTTTACACCCTCGATGAGGTCTCCGGCAGGAACATCACGGAATGACGACATCGTATCACCAAGAGCATCCCGCCGACCTTCCTCGCGTATATGAACCCTCCCGGGCTCTTTTCATCA
Source organism: Thermoplasmatota archaeon (assembly GCA_036124005.1). Lineage (GTDB taxonomy): Archaea > Thermoplasmatota > Poseidoniia > Poseidoniales > Thalassarchaeaceae > MGIIb-N2. The sequence goes on along the minus strand of JAZADD010000014.1, from coordinate 28,970 downwards.
AGAAACGATTGCCAGAGGGAAGGTGGAGGCAAGCGCGGATTTGAAAACTATAGCCCCATGGCTTGGCCATGCGCAGGGCGCTATCACAGAATCCGAACATGCTTCGGACCATTGTTGGTCTAGGTATGACACTGATTCTAATCCTCTCTTACGCGGTTTACTCCGCGACGTTAGATTCGGGATATTATCTAGCGACGACGACCAATGATGCTAGAGAAGTGGTTGTTTTTGAAGATCCTGAGAATGGGTCTTACACCTTTTCAACTGAAGATGCCATCTCTTGGATAAATGTCAGTATTGACAACGCCCCTATTGACTCCATAGTGGAAGTCACAGCCGTAGGTGGGATTTGGTGGCATCACCCTAATCTCGGAATGGATATGGATGACAATGTTCCATTCCAATGTTTTACCCCAGATACCCAAGATTACGAAGGAATTGCTGAGAATTGCGACGGTTCAGCTCAGCATTCGACAGAGGTTGAGAATGGTATCGCATCTTTGAGAGGGATTCTTACGTCAGAATTACCACTCTCGGGAACTTGGGCTATCCTATCTGACAATTTAACATCCGCATCAATCGAGGTTAATCGCACCCTTGAGGATGCGCATCTAAGTAGAACATGGACAATCAAAATTTTAGATGAGACGGGTTCTGAAATGAATTCTACTGGAACCGGTGTCAAAGTAGAAACCGTGCATCATGATCTTGTTTCTATTGAACCATTCACAATTGATCCATTAACTGAATTAATCTGGAGTATGACCGCTTTGGTAGGTTGCTTCGGTGTTACTCTAATTCTACCAGTCACCTTGTATCTCGCCGCTTTGGCGAAAACAAAGAAGGCCGAATCCGAATTATCTCCTGTTTCTGAATCCGAGTAATTAGGCGCGGATTTCATTAATGCGGTTAACAATCAACCCCTAATGTCTCATCGTCGGGGACGCACGGCTCTCACCCTCGTCGCTCTGATTCTCATACTTCCGATGGTACCTTTGGCCGAAGCTGTAAGTCCAAAGGCAACCGTGGATGTGAAGCCTCTAACTTTCACATCACGGTACGTTTCCAACGCGGATGCATCCGATTACAACACATTGTCAAGGACGACAACACTCCAGAGAGCTGCAAATCTCTGGATTGTGGATGGTATGGTTGATACTCAGTTGCAGATGGTTGTTGAAATCGAGAATCTCGGTACTTCAAGCGCGTCTGGTGTAAATGTCGAGATTGTCGTACTTCATGACGAGTACATCGATTTTGAATTGCATAATGCAACCGTAACAACGTCTGTATCTGCCGGATCAACTGCTACAGTGAATACTGTTTGGATCCCTAGATACAGTGGCAATCATACGGTTCGAATCACGACGAACCATGCTCTAGATAACAATCCACAGAATGATCAAGGATTTGCAACAACGACAATTGGGGCAGTTTACGAACGGTGTGAATCCAACACAGCATGGTCTCGCACGAGTAATTGGCAGTTGGATACCTCTAATCCATTGAATGGAGCATCATCTTGCAGAATTGGTGGCACGGCTTCATCCAATTATGGTAATATGTGGACAGATACATTGCGAAGTCCATTACTCGACTTCTCGGACGTCCATCCGAATCCAACACGAGGTTTTGGTCTCGGATTTTTCTATACTGGGAATGTTGCAACAGGGGATTCAATGCAGGTTAGCGTCAGTTCAGGCTCAAACAAGGCGGATCTAATTCCTAATGGTGGTCTGAGTGGTTTAGTCGATGGGCAGCCGAACAATTGGCTGATTCAACTCAGTACCGTGAATAGCGTCTCAGTACCTTGGCTTTACATCCCGCCAACGGCACTTGGGCCTCAAACTCAAATCGAGTTCAAGTTCACATCTGATGCATCGGGCACAGAGGTTGGATATTGGGTTGAAGATATCGTCATGTTCTACGATCAAAAGGCTGCAGCTAGCGAATTCGGATTGGATGCTTCAGGGAGCCCTAGTGGGACTTCAAATCGAGGAGAATGGTCAGATATGTCATTCACGGTACGTAATACTGGGAATTTGACAGATCGATTTACTCTTGAAGCGCTTGGATTGCCAGCCGGTTGGGATTATAGGTTTACACATTCCACTGGCAGTGGTGTCCTTCCAGGGTCTGAAATTCAGATTAATTCAGGAGAGGTCCGTACATTCAAACTCCAGACTAAACCACCAGTTGATGCGCCAACAGGCAGTATCCAGGGGACAATTTTGGTCCAGAGTGCAGAGGAATCAACAGTTCAAGATTCTATCAACTTCAACGCTGGCGTTGCTCCAGAATATACATCTGAATGGGTTGAAGTCGGTAGTGCTCCACGTTGTGCCCCTGGATCAACTTGTGATTACCGTGTTGAATTACTGAATAATGGCGATGCAGGGGATACCTATGCACTGACGGTTGAGGATGTATCCATGCCACAGGGTTGGACCGTTGAACTTGATTCCAGTCAGGATTCATCTCTCGTTCTTCCTGCTGGAGGAAATGGAACAGTAGATCTGGACATTTCCATACCGTCGACGGCATCCCCTGGTGAAACTGGTGTTGTATCGCTCAAGGCACAAAGTGGAGCAGATACGTCTTCGATTACAGTTCATCAGTTAACTATCGAGGCATCTATGGTTAGTAATCTGAGGATTGTGCCTACATGGGGTAATATGCCGACTCATATTCCTCCAGGATCAAGTCATCTCCTTGAGTGGAACATTATCAATCAGGCAGAACGTCTTGATGAGGTCAGATTCAATTGGTCTATCGAGGGTGCACAAACTTGGCAAGTGTCTCTATCTGGGCCAGATAGTGCTTCAATCTCAGGAGGAGAATCTAGGGTAATGCGTATCCTTCTCGAGGCTCCATCCGATGGCCATGCACAGGATCCTTCTCCGATAATTACACCAATTGTTACATCTACACTTTCTGGTGATGTAGTCCAAGGATCTCCTACATCTGGTCCTCGAATCGGCCAGATTCACGATCTTAGCATTGATTCCGTTGATGACGGCTACGTAGTTTTTCAGCCAGGGTCGCCAGTTCCGATTGATCTAGTTGTTACGAATCTCGGCAATGGAGTCGATGACATAACCCTCGGAGTCGAGGGTATTCCGGAAGGTTGGCAATCATCCATATTAGTGGAGGGGGAGCCTATTGATTCTACATTTGAATTAGATTTGAACGGCTATGAGGGTGATTCAGCTAATGTGACGGTTCTTGTTGTAGCGAGTTCGACCATGACTCCAGGTACGGAGGTGTGGTTGACTTTTACTGCAGACAGCGCCATCTCATCATTGGCCAATCCAGTCAGTATCACAAGATCGGGTTACGTGGATGTTGCATTATCGAATATTGTGAGCGTTTGGGAACAACCAGAAACAGGTTCTAGCGGAGTCATTGGAGGCAGTATTTCCACAGGATTTTCTATTGAGAATACAGGGAATGCTGTAGATGACACCTTGGAGGTCAAGGTATCAATTTCTCCAGTATCACCTGATGTATCTCTTACTATTCTAACGATGGAGGGAAATCTTCCCGTCAATGCTTATCAGAATGTCATCATCCAGCCAAGTACAACGAAGAGAATCGATGTTATTGTCAATATTGGAGAGGACATGGCTCTTGGTTCCGATGTGACTGTGACACGGTATGTGCGTACAGCTTCAGGGGTCGAAGAGGATTCGTTTACCTTTACAGTAGATCGCTTTAGGTCAATTGGGTTAACAGGTATTTCAGATTCTGAGTTCTTACTTCCTACAAACGGGCAAGGTGAATTCATATTCAATTTGACTTCGATTTCAACTGAATCGTTGGAAGTGGATGTGCTTCTAGGTGCTGTTGATGGTTTAGAATACGATTGTTCTCACCAAGCTGAGAATGAGCGTCTACGCGTGTTCTTGCTTGAATCTCCTGTAGCAACAATCACTATTCCAATCACATGTGAAGTCACTGCTACACCTGAATTCGTGGATGGGATTGTTACCCTCAGAGTCGTAGCAGATGATGGTACCGAGTTGGCTAACGGAGAGATTACCATTCGTCAGGAACAAGTGGTATCTGAAGAGGGCTTTTCTTCTTCATTTGTTGTTGGTTCGATAGGCGTAGTTCTCGTTTTGTTGATTATTGGTGCGGTAGTTACAGTAATGGTGATGCGGAGACAGGAGGATGAGGTGGTTGATGAAATAGAATCTCATGATAGTCATTTGGAGGTTCAAAATCAACCGGATTTACAGGTGGAGATGACTCAACCTATGATGGCTGGACCTCCAATGCAAAGTCATGCGGAGACAGCACATGCTCAAGTTTCTGGGCCGCCCGTAGCCGTTGCTGAACCTGAGCCCTACACTCCAACAGTTTGTGGTGACTGTGGATATGGCTTCCATCCGGGTTCGCCCTGGGTTAGTTGCATCACTTGTGGAGGAGCGAGACACCCTCAATGTGCGATGAACACCCCTTCATGTTGGACTTGTCATTCCTCTTCAAATGAGATGACAAGCCAATCATAATCCTCGTTCTCTACAAGTTTAGGGTGGCGTTTTTCAGGGTCTTGAACAGGTCCTTGATGGAGTGTAAGGAGACCTAGCCTAGCCAGTTCGGATACTGCGGCAATCGATCTTTCTCCAACTGGTGCTATATCTTCCTTGAATTGATGATCAAGAATAGTACAAATCTCTGCGAATGGTGTTTTTCCGTCGCATAGTTCCCAAAGCACAGTCATGATTGTGTCCATCGGGCGTTGGAGGTAATCAGCACCGCCAAGAACTCGTCGAACTATCCGTTCGACACGACTGAATTTTTTGCGGATGAATACCACAGCTTGTCGTTCCTGACTGGAGGGATTAGCGCGTCTTGAATCGTAGCCCCAAGACACATCAGCACGGTAGGGGTGAACATTTGCCCAATCGATGTCTTGGTTAGTCATTCTATTAGCCCCGCAGAATATGTCCATTGGACTAGTGCAATCATGAATATTGCACCGAGAATCCCACAAAGACGCGTAAGGTCACGTCTTTCGGTGAAGTTTCTCAGGTACCAAGTTGCAACACCAAGGATACTGCAAAGCGAAAAGAGTACCCACCACAGCGCCGGCAGCATAGGTGCCCGTATACACCGTTTCAATTCAATGAATCGAAGTTCCGGGTTGAAAACACTCGTGTCCATTCATGAACCGTTGTTGCCGGTTGCCATCTGATGGATGCCATCCGTTGGTTCGATAGGTGTCTACGATTTATCGGGGGTTATGGTGGTTCATCAATCAGGGAACCAGTCCTTCGCCTAATTGTCATGGAATCAATCTTAGTTGCCACCATCCTTGCTGCATGGTATCTGAGTGGTTCTTTGAGTGTACTTGGTCTCATATCGATTTTGATTTCAGCACTTTATGTTCTTGGAGTCCATCGTGTTTGGTCTGAAAATGAAAAACTCCGTAGAGAGATAGCTCAGCGAATTATAGATGAGGATCCTGATCAACATCCAGACCTCCGTCTGAATGTTCTCATCGTTAGTATGCATCTGGTTGTAATCGTCCCGTTACTTCTCTGGAGGTTGAATGATGTGTTTGATCTGTATTCAGTACCTGATGATGCGACGGGAATGGATTGGTGGTTGTTTGGAATTGATTTGCTTTCAAGGAGTCTTTTGGATTGGGCGGAGGTATACGAGGTTAAATGGAGTCGAATCGAACCTGATGCCTGGATGGGGAGGCACATCGTTTTGGCATTGTTGATTCTCATTGATGTGCTCTTGATTCAATCTATCCTTCGTCTCATTAGTATCCGTCGAACAATTCGGGAAGGGGTATTAGCAGCTGGAAGAGATCCTGAGACAGCAGCAAGGATAGGTCAACGGGTCAATGTCCCACTTGTGAGATCTATTCTTGATGATTCTACAGATGAGGAGAGGAAGAACCGAATTCGTGCTCTTGCATTGACAGGTGGCTCGGAAGATGCAATGCGAATTTGGCCTCTTCTGAATGAATCGGATCTTCGTTCAGAGGTCTTAGCAACACTAGTTCGAATAGGTCCGTTAGCTCTGACAGATCGCCTTCTTTCTTCAGATTCTACGGTTTTACGCCTTGCTGCTATCCAATGGTTGAAAATTGTAGATGAAAATGAAGCATGGGAGCGGATTGCTAGGTGTGCTAAAGACCCTGATTCAGCGGTCCGTGCTAGCACTATCGCAGCGATTGACGAGGCTCCAATTCATTATGCGACTCCTGTGATTATTCGTCTCGTTAGGGATTCTGATACTAATGTTGCACTCGAAGCATCACGTCAACTCCGAAGATTAGACGATGCCGAGACTTTGATTCAAGTTTCTCGCCCATTACTAGAAATGGGTTCTAGTGGTGTCAAGATCCATACGATTGATGCCTTGAGTCAGATTGAGGATGGTCGTGTTGTCCCACTCATTGTGAATATGTTTGAGGATTCAGATGAGAATGTTCGAAGTGCTGCCCAACAGGCAATTGAGCATCTTAAGAGGATTGCATCTGTTTGAATTTTATACAAAAATCCATCAAATGATTTGATAATCTCATGCAAGATTGTCAATCATTGCATCGATTGTCTCTGGATTTGCTTCTTTGTTTCTTCCAGAAGTTAATGATCTTCCCATGACATCTGCTCCGATAAATGAGAACATGTGCCTCATTGCCATGATTACGTGTGCACCGCCACCGCCACTGTGAGTTGCTAGACCCACTGGTTTACCCGTACACATTGTTCGAAAGTTCTGCCAGTCGCCCGAAAGCCAAGCAATAGCGTTGTTTAGCGTGGGAGGCATCGAACCATTGTACTCGGGAGCGACTACAATCCATGCATCTGCATCAGTCATCTTTTGTGTGAGGTCGGAAACATCCACTTTTTGTTCAGGATCAGAAGAACGTGCTACTGTGAACATTGGTAGATTCATTTCAACTAGATCAACAACCTCTGCATCGTGCCCTTTTTCTCTCGCCACCGTCGCAAATCTCTCAGCCAATTCAAGGTTGGTTCCGGAGGTTGCGGTTATCATCAGGAATTTCGCCATGAACCTCGCAACACTAACTGAGTGATGTTCATTCCGGTCAATAACAGCGAATACTTATTGCCAAATCGAATAACCGTAGTTTGTTCCGTATGGTATCCCACGGCCATGAAGTATGCCCGCATTGTGAGGCGGAGCTTTCTGGTGAAGAGCCCCAATGTCCATCCTGTAACGGTGCACTGTATGGCATTGCCCCGACCCGTAAGGAGCGTGTCAAGGAAGTTGCACGGGAAGTAGTTAGCACTACTACGAGTGTGCTCGGTACTGCCGCAGATAAAGCACAGGATGCTGGTCGTAAGGCCATGGATAGTATTGGGAGTGGAATCGAACGTGCTTCGACGAAGATTGGAGAGATTAACATCCCGAAATTGCGTAAGGACGATGAGAAATCCGATCAACCTCAAGGGAATATTCCCATAGGTGAATCGTCTTCATTTGAAGTGGTTGAATCTCTTCCAGAGGAATCAGAAGTCGTTGAGGAATCAGTAGACGAAACCATGAGCGAGACGATGCGTATCATTCAGGAAGGGGAAGCGCTTGCAGGTGCGAAGCGGCCTTCGGAGGCTGCGGCTCGATTCAAGCAGGCGATTGCTCTTGATCCTACGAATGCTTTGTGTTGGTACAATCTTGGTGTTGTTCAAGAGCAGATGGGTTTAGCTGATGAATCGATTAAATCATTCAATGTGGCACTTGTTCATGACCCAGAACATATTCCTGCTATGGCAAATCTTGCTGTAATTCTAGATGCGTTAGGGGAACCAGGTGCTGCTGAACATGCAAAGAAGGCCTTGGTACACTTCCCAGGTCACCCAGTTCTTACTAGAATTGCATCTTCAGAGAGTCAAGTGATGGCATCTACCTCAGATATCTCTTCAACAGAACATGAAGGGGCAGTGGATGTTTCTTCCGAGGACATGAATCAACCAGTTCGGAAGACCGGATTGGTCATCGGCACTACTACAGCTCCACCCTCTGAGTTAGCCAATCAAGAGAGGATATTCGATGAACCAGTAGAGGTTGTTGAATCAGCAGTCATTTCTGAAGCAGTGTTACCGGTTGAAGAACCCGTTTCACATGCCCCGGATTCAGATGATGAAATCAATCAGAAGATGAATGAAGCTGCTGCAATGCTGCGTTCTGGAAACAGTGCTGACGTCATCGATATGATTGAAGGTGCTTATCTTGAGAGGAATTCAAGTCACGCACGACCATACAAGATTCTTGGTGCCGCCTATGCATTAGATAACCGTATTGAGGAAGCTATCTCTTCATTCACTGACGGTCTTAATCTGGATAATGCAGATGCTCCCGGATGGTACAATCTCGGTAGATTACACTTGAGAAACGGACATTCTGATGCAGGAGCCACCTGCTTTACAGCGGCTCAAATGGTAGATTCCAATCATATTCCTTCAGCACGCTCACTTGTAGAATATTACAGAGATACAGGCGACAGAGCACGATTGATACCACTTTGGATTCATCTTTCAACGCTTGAAGATCTTGGGGAAGATGCACCTGAACTTGCATCTATCCTAGTTGAGATTGGTGAAGGTGAGAATCTCATGATTGAAACTCATCCAGAACTCCCGATTATGATTCCTGAAGGCCCTGACCTCGCCAGAAAGGCAGTCGATTTGTTGGGTTCTGAGGAATCAGAGATGAAGGCACGAGCACTTTCTCTTACTGGTGAACATTCTGAGGCAATTCGTATCTCCAAGGTAATTCTTGAGTCTAATCCGACTCAATCTAAGGGCTGGCGATTGATGGCTAAAGTTCTTGAATCCGCAGGAGAGAGCGATCGTGCACAACAATGTCGTGAAAAGGCTGAGAAGATAGACGGTGGTTCTGAGGAGACATCTTCGCCATCTGTTGTCGTTGAAGATACGAATCCGCTTCTAACCGCCGAACCTGAGCCATTGCTTCCTCCTCAATCGGATGACGATCCTTGGTCAGCCCTTACGGAAGATTCCCCTATTGAGGAGCAAGAACCTGTAATTGAACAGGAACCTGTAATTGAACAGGAACCCTTGGAACAAGTGAAAACGTCCCCTATTTCTGAAGATAGCACAGCCGACATTTTGTTGACGCCTTCTAAGCCTAACATTCAACCGGATAACGTTGTGGATGTAGAGCCTCAAAGCAACGTGGATCTTTCTCAGGTTGCATCCGATGCAGCAGCTAAAGTGGAGGAAGGCACAGGTCAATCAGCTATGACGATGGCAGGTGCTATTGAATGGTACAACAAGGCCCTCTTTTTGATGGAGGATAAGAAATACAAGGAAGCTCTTTCATGTTTCGAAAAGGCTCTTCCTGGTTCTACTGAAGATGAGGATTTGGCTATTCGGATTATCAATGGCCGAGGTCATGCGTTTTACTACCTTGAGGAATACCCCGAGGCAATCAAGGCATACTTTGAGGCAATGCGCATCAACAAGGATAAGGTTACAGGAGCAACTCTCTACAATATGGGTACAGCATATGCAAATGTCGAACTCTACGATGATGCAGTGAAGTGTTTCAAGCAGGCAATGCCTCGCGGATTAGACGGGGAACAGAAGAAGATGTGCAAGGAACAGATACGTCGTTGCAATGAACTTTTGAAGATTCAGAAGAGAAAAATGGGTCGTTAGGACTCAATCCTGACATGAACGGATTTTGAAGTCGGAGTGTTACTTCCGATTGCTACTGATTCTAATGGAATCAGTACATTCGCTTCAGGGAAGTAGGTTGCGATATTCCCTCTAGGGATAGAATATGGAACAACTTTCCATCGATTAGCCCGTCTCTCAACTCCATCGTGAATTGAAATCAGGTTGACCTCTTGTTGTGATGTGATACCGTCTTGAATCATGTCTTCTGGATTCATGAAAACTATTCTTCGAGCGTTTTTGATTCCTCTGTAACGGTCATCCATGCCATAGATAGTGGTATTGTACTGGTCGTGACTTCTGATGGTCATCATGGTGTATCCATCCTCTACTTCAAAGGAATCTAAGGGATGTGAATGTATCACCGCCTTACCATCAGAAGTGTTCCATATTGGGCCATCACGTGGTCCATTTGGCAAGTAGAAACCACCATCTTCTCGTACTCGATTGTTGTAGTCATCGAATCCGGGAACTACACTTTCTATTAGGGATCGAATCCGATCATAGTCCTCTGATAGATGCGTCCATTGAATGGGTGATGAACCGAATAGTGCATTTCCAATGTTTGCGACTATATCTGGCTCACTCATCAGTTGTTCAGAGGCTGGTTTCATTGTGCCACGGCTACTATGTACAACACCCATACTGTTCTCCACTGTAACAAATCGATTCCCTGCGGCGCCAATGTCTTCTTCGGTTCTTCCAAGACAGGGTAGGATGAGTGCTTCCTTTCCTGTAATGACATGACTTCGATTCAGTTTCGTCGATATCTGTACTGTCAATCCTATTTTTTTGAGTGCCTTTGCAGTGACTTCTGTATCAGACATAGCAGACAATAGGTTGCCACCGAGGCAAAGGAGTACATCGCACTTACCTTCAATCGAACGTTGTATCAGTTGAACACTATCAACGCCCCGTTCGCGAGGTGATTTTATTCCTGTGGCTGCATCAAGTGCAGCGAGGAAACTTTCTGATGGATGATGGTTAATTCCAACGGTTCGATCACCTTGGACATTGCTGTGGCCACGAACAGGACAAGCTCCAGCGCCCTTGCGTCCAAAGTGGCCGCCAAGTAGAAGCACATTGACTATGTCGTGAATTGTAGGTACAGAGTTTCTATGTTGAGTAATTCCCATGGCCCAACATATGATCATCCTCTTTGATTGAGCAACAATTCCAGCAATCTCCCGAATCCTTTCTTCTGTGAGTCCAGTGACACGTTCTATGTCTTTCCAATTGACATTAGATAGATGAGATTTGAAATTATCAAATCCGATAGCATGTTTCTGGATAAATGCCGAATCGATTGCATTGTTTTCGATTAAGTGCTTCGCGATTCCCTTGAATAATGCGGAATCTCCGTTGATCCGTACTGGTACATGATCGTCTGCGATAGCAGTGCCGGTGCCAAGCATTCGTAGCATTTCTTGTGGATGTTTGAATCGTTTCATCCCTGTTTCTTCTAACGGATTGATGCTGATTACAGATCCGCCCTTACGTTTGCATCTGGCTAGGGCTGAGAGCATACGTGGATGGTTAGTTCCAGGGTTCTGGCCAACAACTAGGACTAAGTCTGCGTAATCGAAGTCTTCGAGTTTCACAGTGCCTTTTCCAATTCCAATTGAGGTGTTTAGAGCGACTCCACTACTCTCGTGGCACATGTTGGAGCAATCTGGAAGGTTGTTTGTTCCTATTTGTCGTGCTAGAGTACCCCATAGGAATGCGGCTTCATTTGAAGCCCGGCCAGACGTGTATAGTGCGACACGTTCAGCATCTGTTGCCTTAATTCGATCAGCAATGAGTGAAAAAGCAGTATCCCAAGTAATTGGCTCGTAGTGCTCAGTATCCTCGGCAAGATACATTGGTTGAGTTAGACGGCCTTGCTTGTCCATCCACATGTCTCCTCTTTCTGAGAGAGAAGAGACAGAATATTTGGAGAATAGATTGGGTGTTACTCTCCGTGTGGTTGCTTCAGCAGCAAAGGCCTTAGCTCCATTCTCACAGAACTCAAATCCACTTCGATGATTATCTGGATCTGGCCATGCGCAACCTGGGCAATCGAACCCATCAAATCGGTTCACTGACCTCATAGTTTGAATAGTCCCCTTGATGCCAGATTGAGCCAATGTATGACGGAATGAAGTAGTCACACCTTTCATTCCTGCAGCAAGTTTCGATGGACGAACGATTCGCAGAGATTCATTCTCGATCGGCGTGGTGGCTCTTACCTTGCCACGAGGCATAACAGCAGTGGATTGTTTCCATTACTTGACGGATTCGTTGTGCATGATGCGATGAGCCCCAGTCATGACAGTAAAACGACCTTCCCGAGCAAAAACAATCAACGTGAGATGATGGAATGTCGCAAGATCGATTGCGGCACTAGTGGCTCCTCCAACACTCATCAAGATGGGTATATTCGATCGAACGGCTTTCTCAACCATTTCGAAAGAAACTCGTCCAGAGAGACTGACGATTTGTTGACTCATAGGCCAGTCAGAATTGATACGATGTGTGCCGACAAGTTTGTCCATGGCATTGTGGCGACCTACATCTTCCATGGTTTGAATTGCTTCACCATTGAGCGTGTATGAGGTTGCTGAATGAGATGAACCAGTAGCTCCATACAGGGATTCCTTTTCAGGTTCAATGGTAGCTATCGAATGAATGATGCTGTTGTCTACCTTGACATCAGGCATAGCACCACATTCTTCAATGGGATTAATTCGAATCTCATCTCGTCCACACATGCCACATGATGATGTCGAATCCAATGATCTACGGGAGGGGGCACCATTCCAGGCAACATGTACATTCCCATCCTGGCATTGAGTTTCGGGTAACGGTTCCTCACTACGAAGATCTCCTTCACCGGTCATTAGACCAAGAATCAGCGCTTTATCATGTCCAGGTGTCCGCATTAAGGTACCATAGAGGCGCCCGTCCGGGCTATCACAGGAAGTATTCAATGGTGATTCATTCGCAATAGAGTCACTAACTGGGACCCGGTGTGACACTTCGTATCTGAATCCAGCACGATGCATTCGGTCTTGCATGAATCGTTACTTTCCTTGATGTCCATCAATCCAGCGGATATGGTTGCAAGATTGTCGAGATTGATATATAGCGACCTTTTGACCCATTACATGGGTCTCATCGACAGTGGTGGTTTCTCTCTTCCAATGGCTGTTCAGGTCGAGGTGGTTGACGCTACTCTAGATGCTACTGATCGTGCGAAGGAAGCCATGATTGAGGCTATGGGTTCGGATACTGATACTCACGTGTTAATTGTCTCTGTCGAGGCAGGTGGATGTTCTGGCCATATGTATGATATGCAAATCATTGAACGCCCAGATGATACCTCTGTATTCCAGAGTTTTGTGTTTGGTGAAATTACCTTACTTATTCATAACAAGGATAGTACACTTCTCAATGGGATTCGTATTGATTACCGAGACACCCTTCTTGGGGGAGGCTTCCAAATCGAGAACCCTAACGCGGACAAGTCCTGCGGCTGCGGTCAGTCGTTCAGTTGAGCACTATGCGTTCCCATCATGTTCACAAGGGAGATATCTCCGTTCTAATCGGTGATGATTCACTTACTCTTCTGCATTCTGTAACTACACAAGATCTTCAAAATTTATCCGAGAGTCATACTCAGACCTGTTGTATCCTTGACGTCAATGGTCGAATTGAAGATCGTATAGTTGTATGGAACCTAGGCGATCAGGTTGCATTATTACACATGAAAGGGCGAGCTGCATCGACAAGGGAACTCTTAGTCCGCTCAAAATCGTGGAAACAAAATGTAGACGTAATTGCTCTTGATGAGGGATTTTCTGCCCTATTTACAGAGGTTGAAGGGGAACATGTAGTGAATCGTGTCGAACAGCAAGATTCTATTTATTTCACAATAATTCAAACTCTTGGAACTTTGGAAATGATTCATCTTGGACCTTCCCAAGACATCGAATTTTCAAGTAAGACTCTGATTGAACAGGGATCAAAACTGAGAAATTCAACCGAAGAGGATTTGTACAGAGTAAAACGTGGCCATCTGACATCTTCAGGATTGGAAATACATCGACCAATCCCTCTTGAAGTCGCTCTTGAGGCGGATATTTCGTTCACTAAGGGGTGCTATATTGGTCAGGAGATTATAGCAAGAATGGATGCTAGAGATGCATTGGCAAGAATATCTGTGACAGTTGAGTGTGATTCTGAAGTGCCCACCGGGCGCCATTCTTTGGAAGGAGGTGGTCGAATAATTGTCATGTCGACAGTGGAGGAATCTGGTTCGTGGTGGAGTATGTGTCTAGTTCATCCTGATATTGCTCATGTAGGAGCAGTCCTTCATATTAAACCGGACGAGATTACATCTGTAGAATCAAATATACGTAATATTTGGAAATATATTCAGCCATCTTAATTGACACGTAATACCTTAGAACACCGGCGCTTAGGCAATGTCATGCATGGGGCGCGAGTCAGGTTGTCAGTCCTCCTCGTGATGCTATTCATCAGTCTACCACAATCAGGTCTAGTTGGCGCTACAATGACACCACCATTGAATGAATCAGTGATTGATTCAGCCTTGATTGATTCACTTGATTCCAATGATGATACGACATTTCCCGTCATTATACAATTTTCAATTGAAATAAATTCAGAAATTCGTGCATTTTTGATTGGTAAAGGAATATCATTTGAACATGAGTCAGAATTATTGAATGGTGGTCTCGCTCAAATGAATTCTAAACAAATAGCTCATCTTAGCCATCATTCACAGATTCGTTTCCTTGAACTAGATCGGCCATTACAGACATTCTATTTGGATGAACCAATACGAACTCCCGATCATATCATGATGCATGAAACTACACATGTTACTAATGCAACTTCAGCTTGGAGTCGTGCAATTATTCAGCGAGATGGGTCTGTGAAAATTACAGATACAGGTGCATTTGCTGAGTGGGATGGCGACGGAACTACAGCTGTGGATCTCGATACTGGCGTTGATGCCGAACATCCTGATTTTGATTATGCAGGTCCATGGAATGGAGACAAAGTAATCTATTCTGCGAAACTAGATCCTGCAGGCTGGACTGAAACAAAAAATTCCGATACATCATCAGGTCATGGAACACATGTTGGCGGTACAATCGCTGGGAATGGTGATGTATCAGCCGGACGTCGTCTTGGTACCGCTAAAGGTGCACAGTTGGTTGCCTTAGGTGCTGGAGATTTAGTTTCAATTTACGGTGGAGTTCAAGGTCTTGAATGGGTATATGAACACAGTCGTCCAGGCAATAATCCGAATAACATTCGAGTTGTTTCTAATTCATGGGGAACTGATGGCGATTATGCCCCAGAGAACGCAATTACAACACTAACTGATGCGTTAACATTTGATAACGGAGTTGCAGTTATTTTTGCTGCAAGTAATAGCGGAGGTTCAGGTTCTGAAGATGATAGTGATCTTAGAACAAATATCTACGCAAACACTCCATCGGCTATCTCAATTGCAGCTCTGACACACGATGGTACAGCAGTTACATCATTCAGTAGTAGAGGATGGATGAGTCAACAGCATACTTGGCCAGACCTTGGCGCTCCTGGTCGAGATATTTGGGCCACTGCACCTCGAAGAACGGCAATCGATGCGTCCACAAGAACCCAAGGTGATCTCTACTACATGGCAATTAGTGGAACAAGTATGGCAACTCCACATATTGGAGGTATAGCCACATTACTTATCGACGCCGCTCCATCTTTAGGGGTCGCTGATTATCATCGTGAAGATCATGATGAAGGCCTTAGTCTTGTTACTGGATCAGATGCCCAAGGATTACAAATGGAAGATTGGTTTACTGCGAATGAGACTCGAATACATGAGGTTGAACTAATCCTTGAGTTGACATCGAATTATCTTCCCAACAGTTGTGAAGAAGGAAATGATGAGGATTCGTGCAATGACGTCCCTCAGAATGAATCGTGTTATCTATCCCTTACTGGTCGATGTCACGATTGGCGTGTTGGCCACGGACTTGTTAATGTCGATCGTGCTCTTGGTTTAGCTCGCACATTGGAATTGATGCGAGATACAGATGGTGATGGTTTTGTTGATGACATGCGTCCAACTGTATGGGATGCTTATGACCAGTATGAGAACCTCATGCAGGACTCTATAATCGAGTTGTCTACAGATCGCCTTTCTCATGATTGGAAAGGGGAATGGAGCCATTTTAACAACGGACCGACAAGCACCTTCGGAACTTATGCAACGGATGACCGACACTATGTCTACATTCCAAATGGCACTTTGCAGATGGATGTGACTTTTGCCGTTGTTCAGAGGAATCTTGAACATGGCGAGTTTGGCCAGCACTCCCTCACTATTGACGTAGGGGAGACTGGAGAGAACGATGCAGGCCAGGGTGATCGTAATGGTGACATTGTCCGATATGAGGTTGAAATTGACGAGTCTCAATGGAATACATATGCAGAATTCGATGTAGTTGGTAACGGCGTCACTCTGTTGCCTATTACTTCGATAGATGATGAGTTTTACGAGCCCCTCTTCGCCTACACGGTATCCTGTTCTCTAACTTTAGACGTGTCCACTCCTGTCTTAGTAGAGGTAGTGCAACGTTTAGATGGCTATACAGATTTAGATCCTGGACCCCCATCGGAATCCTATGACTCAAGTTATGATGGCAATTTACGTATGATACGGGCAGTTTACGATGAGGGGAATATTCTGGAACTTGAGGATGCTCCCGAAGAGGTAAGTTCCTCTGGAATCTCAGGTTTGTTACTACGCATCTTTGCAGTTGTAATACTACTTGGTTTGGTCGCATTTTGGACTGTCCGTCGTCGGGAGTTTGAGATGAATCATGAATTGATTAATCATGCAGACCTTGAAGCTGAGGGGGCTCTCCTTGAAGCAGACCTCGTCAGTGTTGGCGCACTAAAGGCAGACGATTAATCAGAGGTCTGGGATTTCTGGTCTTACAGCATCATTATCCATTGCAGAGGGTGCTGTTGCAATCTCTTCAAACGTCAATTCATTCTCTGCAAGGTCTTGTTGATTGAGTCGACCAATTGTTTGTAATGATAGATGCCCACTTTTTCGAACATAAGCATACAATTCAGCATCAATATCTGCAGCAACTTGATCTTGGAAAGATTGGCTAATCAATTCACCTCGACGGCGATTATAACCGAATTCGATAGCTAATCCTACAAGTGAGGCACTGTAGAGTACAGCAAGAACAGAAAGTGAGAATTGTACTGAACTATCGAAAGGTGTTAATTCAGGATTTCGAATAACTACAAGCATCTGCCGGAGAGTCAAGGCTAGTAGCCCTACTCCTACGATTGGTTGGATTTTTTCATCTACAAATGTGGAGAGTGGGATTAATCTTCTTTCTGCAGTTGCTGAGAAGACCAATGGACCAGTAACAGCTGCAGTTAGGACGGTTGTAAAAGATCCAAGAATGACATACAAAATGATTGAACTAACGATTGTACCTGTGAAATTTAGTGGAAGATAGAGCGAGATAAGGTAAGCGAACAGACCGAGAAGAACAGGCGTGGGTAGTCGATGGATGGATACCAATACAGGATCAATTCGAGTGCTACCGTGCCCAGGTTGCCGTATACCAATCACATTCCAATCAGTTGCAGACATGACGAATTTCAGTATACGAAGAAGAAAACCAAATCGAATCAGGATGCGTTCACATAGAGCAAGAAGAGGCCATGTAAGGAGGTATACAGGTGCAGCAATCAAAGAAATCAGTGGAGAGAGTGTTACTCCGGGAATGAAGATGAAATGGACTGTGCTCAAGGGTGTGAGCATCGCTGTTTCAATCCTAGATTGTCTATCTTCAGAAATGTGAAGATGTCGTGCTTCCTCATCTAATGCCGTTCTGAACTTTGAAAGCGTGCTTCCTGAGTTCAATACACGTCGTACGGCTTCCCTGTAGCGTGTGTGTTTTGCTTTATTACCCAACCAAGAACGGAATAGCCAGCGAACGGGAACAGCAAGGATTACTGGGAGAAGAAGGAGACCGATACCCCAGAGTGTTCCACTGAGTTCGGCCATGGTTCTTGTCGGTTCAAGCCACGTTTAGAGATGTCCGTTGAACAGTGAGTGTTCAGTTCATCCTTGAAGCTACAGCGTCCCAGTCGACGACGTTCCACCATGCTGCGATGTAATCACCACGTCCGGGTCCGAATTTCTTGTAATACGCATGTTCCCAAACATCGAGGCCTAGGAGTGGTGTGCCGCCACATCCAATTCCAGTCATCAAAGGGTTGTCTTGATTTGGAGTACTACAGATTTCAAGGCCGGAATCTGTTTGACATAGCCATGCCCATCCGCTTCCAAAACGAGTCATTGCAGCCTGTGCAAAGGCTTGTTGAAAGGAATTGAAGTCACCGAATGAAGCATCGATAGCTGCCGCAAGATCTCCAGTTGGCGCACCTCCTCCATTTGGGCTCATGATGGACCAGAATAGCGTGTGGTTGTAGAATCCTCCACCGTTGTTTCGAACGGCTGCATTACCTGTGTGTGATGCGAGTAGTTCCTCAATAGACATCCCTTCCATTTCAGTACCTGCGATTGCAGCATTGAGTTTGTTAGTGTATCCTTGATGATGTTTAGAATGATGAATCTCCATAGTTAGAGCATCCAGATGAGGTTCAAGGGCATCGTATTCATAGCCTAGGGCGGGTAGTTCAAAGGTCATGAACAAGTCCATGCATTCCTTGTTCATCAATTCTTTGAATAGAAGTTGGAGTATTGGTGACAGGATTATGAGGTGGCAGTTGGATTCTACATCATGGCAAAGGTTGCTGTTACTGATGGCATGGCTAAAGAAGCGGTTTTGATGTTAAGGGAGGCTGGTCATGAAGTCAACCTTCTCCGTTCACAAGAGGAATTAGTCGATGGGTTCGATGCAGTAGTTATTCGTTCAGCAACTAAAATGACAGCTGAAGTCATTGCATCGGTACCTTCGTTACGTCTTATTGGTCGGGCAGGAGTAGGTGTAGACAATATTGACTTGGATGCAGCAACATCTGCTGGGATTTTAGTGTGTAACACTCCCGGTTCTTCAACTCAATCAGTTGTTGAATTAACAATCGGACATCTTCTAGCATCTGTGCGTCACATCTCGACCGCTGATAGAGATCTTCGTAAGGGGGAATGGACAAAAAAAACTCTCAGGGGAACTGAACTATTTGGCAAAAACATTGGTTTCATTGGGTTTGGAAGAATTGCTCAAGGCGTTGGAAGAGTTGCGAAATCATTGGGAATGAATCTACATGCCTATGATCCATATTTACCCACTGAAGTAGCGGTAGAACAACAATGTGAGTTGCATGAAAATGTCGAAGATGTGTTTAGAAAATGTACGCATATTGCTGTTCATTGCAATCTGACTAAAGAGACACATCATTTGGTCAATTCACACACTTTGTCACTCATGCCTAGTGTTGGAGCGGATGGAATAGAATGTGGAAATCACCTGGTATCTTGTGCACGTGGTGGAATTGTCAATGAAGATGATGTTCTTCAAGCGCTTGAAAATGGTACTTTGAGATCATGCGCATTGGATGTTTTTGAAAGTGAACCAGAAACAACCCATGGTCTTTTGCAACACCCTAATTTTCACGGCACACCACATATTGGGGCTGCTACGTATGAAGCTCAAGCCCGCATCGGGCTTGAAATGGCTAATTTACTCATTGATTTCTTCAATGGCGTTACTCCGCAATCTGTCGTTAACAAATCTGTAATCAGTTGAATATCTGCACATCTAAGGGTAGGTGTTATCATACTCCTCCTTTAGTTCAGTAACATGTGTCAGTTTGGAAGTTTCACACAAGCTAATTGTTCAGAAGAAATCGTGGGCCGTTGTTCAACGTGTGGTATGGAATGCTGCGAAGTTTGTTTTGAAATATCGATTTCTACGCATAGCCGTTGTCCTGGAAAATGTGGACGATTCGTAAAGGATTAACCATTTATTTTGTGCATTGATGTTAACACATCAGCGAAGAGAATCAAGTTCTCAGGAACATCAATTCCTGAGATAGGTTCTGCAAGGCTTGATCCAGCATCCTTTTTCTCTTTCCATACCATTGAATTGAATTCAACAATAAGGTCAGTAGTATCCATCGAAATACCATCGTTTGAGATTGAGATCGGTTTCGGATGATCGCGTACATCGACAGCAGATGAAGCGTAAAGTGTGGTCGAGATATGGTGGCTGAATAGTGGGCATATGGGGCTGAACATTGCAAGTGTATCACGAACAATTCGATGAATGGTCCATGCTGCGACTTTGTCCCCCTCATACAAGCGTCCCTTCACCATCTCTAACCAGTGGCTAGGAAATACTCCAGTACTGAAGTTTTTGATTGACTGCCCAGCGGTGTAGATATCGATATCTTTCCAGGCAATATTCACTTTGGTTACCATTGAATTGAATTCATCAATAATCCAACGATCCTCTATCAGCAGATTGTCAGGGACAGTGTCCAAATCCTCTGGAACTTCAAATTGTGATGCAAATCGGGCAACATTGAACATTTTCGTTAATACACCGAAGTATTTTGCTTCAATTTCCTCTGGATTAATCTGGAAGTCATCGCCGACTTGCGCTTCACATGCTTTCCATAGACGGAAGCATTCTGAACCAATTTTGTTTGCTCTCAATGCGATTTGCTTTCCATCTGGCCCCTTGACTTTCCAAGAACCAGTTTTGCTTGGGTCCGCTCCACATTCGATAACTGAGTCAGCGTCAATGCCGTTGCCGAGGGATTTTGACATCTTACGTCCCCAAGGGTCCATCCCTAGACCATCAATCCATACGTGTTGGAAGCCAGGGCGATCGAGAACTAGTGCCGATTTCAACAAAGTATAGTAGAGCCATGTGCGAACAATTTCCTTACCTTGAGGCCTTAGACCTGTAGGAAAAGCCCTCTCAAAGAGTTCAGGATTGTTGATGTATCCGGAAACGAAGAGGTTGGAATTGGAACTATCCATCCAAGTATCGAATACTTTCTCTTCACCAGTCAGTGGTCCTAACTCTTCTTTGAGTTCCTCATAATTTCCAATCAACTCTCTTGTATCTCTGTCTAGGACTTGACTACCAACAGGTGGGTCCTCACGCCAAGGTTGTACATAGGTCCCGGTAGGGGGTACAATGACTCGTTTTCCTGATTCATCGTACCATACTGGAATTTCTGTATGGTACCATCTTCGTCTTGAGATTGGCCAATCAATGGTGATATTCTGCATCCAGTCTAAGAGGAATTGTTTGTTACGTGGAGGGTGGAAAACAATCTCATCTGAGAGTTGCTTGACACGATCTAGGACATGAGTCTGACGAACATACCATTCCTTCAATAGAATAATTTCAACGGGATTCTTACCTCTCTCTGAGACGGGAACTTCTTGTTCCTTCTCAACAATTGAGTGTATTCTCCCTGCTGATTCAAGATCTGAGATTACTGCATCTCTTGCTTCGTTAACCTTCATTCCGCTGTATGGTCCTGCAAGATTTGTCATTCGTCCTTCAAGATCAATAGCAACGAAGGGGTCTAAGCCAAGTTCTCTGAATACGGCAACGTCGTTCTGATCGCCGAACGAACAGACCATCAAAACACCCGAACCGAATTCTGATTTCACGGAGGGATGAGTTTGAACAAGAACAGTTGTAGATCTCCCTTCAGTCTCAACAGGGAGGGTAAGTTTGCAACCCACCAGATCACTATATCTCGAATCATCAGGGTGTACGACCACGATTCCACAGGCACAGATAAGCTCAGGTCTTGTTGTTGAGATGATTACATCTTGTCCATCTTCTGAAGTCCAGCGAACATCAACAAGTTTGGTTTTACGTGTTAATCGTTCTACTTCGGCATCAGCAATCGTTGTTCCCTCGACAGGATCGTAGATGTTAGGTCGAAGATCTTCAACAATCTCCCCCTTCTTGAATAGCTCAACAAAGATAGATTGGGTAACAGCTCGATAGTCTGGAGCATCGGTCAGATATTCACGATCAAAGTCACAGGATAGGCCGACACGGCGGGCTGTGCGCCTCATAGCTGCCGTGAATTCCTCGATTGTTTGTTCACAGAGATTGATGAATTCAGCCCTGTCGTAGGTTTTCATCTTTCGACCAGTATTTTTCTCAACTGTGAATTCAATATTAATTCCATTTCTGTCAACTCCCCAAGGAAAGTAGACCTCTTTACCTAGGAGTCGTTGGCTTCTGGCAATTACATCAATCATAGAATATTGTGCTACTGCACCAATATGCCAAGTACCGCTTGGATAGGGTGGTGGCGTATCAATAACGAAAATTTCCCGTTCCGATTTTGGATTGAAGGAATACCTCGGGGGAGCATCTGGTCCGAAATGGGCTTCTTGAACTCGCTTTTCAAGTTGTACAGACCACCTCTTCTCAGGAAGGCGTGGTGAACCCATGGATATCAGTTGGAGGCTGAACGCCTTCGTTCTTGACGATTCCTCATTGAATGTCTTTGAGAAGCCACATCGATGCGATGTGTTCAAACACCATGCTCATCGAATACACAATGGTGGACAAGGTGACCTCTGAGGACGGCGAAGGTCACGAATCTTCTCTCAATCCAATAGGTGCTCTACGTCGTAAGGTTTCAGATCGAATTGAAGGCTTCGATCGAACAAAGGCAATTGATGCAATAATCACAAGCCCTAATCGAATTCAACGGGAATTAAAGAGTCTCTCAGCAACAGGTATCCTCACTCGCTTTCCACTTGTAACAGTCCTACTCTGTATTCTCATGACCATTTTATTGGGTGTCGAATCGGGTATGAATGATTGCCGTGAAGGCTGGGATCGTGATGATTGGTGGGGGTCGACTTGCCGTACTGAATCTTCTTTGAATGTTAACGGTGATTTGGAAGTGTATTTGCCCGCAGGGAGTCAGATTACTGATGATTTAGCAGATATTCAGAAGAATTGGACAACCAACATCATGGTCATTTATGTTGAATCGGAAGATCAGAATGTTACAAGTTCTGAGATTCTTCAGCAGATGGACGCAGTTGAACGCACACTCAATATCCATCCTAATGACAATGGTGAGGAGGACAACGTCATCTCAATTTTGTCAATATCGACTGTTATCAAAGAAGTCAATAGTAGTGCAGTTCGAGTAAGTAAAGCGTTTTTCAGTGGATTAGCTACTGCAACGGGGAATGAGGAACTTAGTGAAGACTTCAATGAAACAATCGATGAACAGCAAGATATTCTTGGCAATTATGCGATTCCGGATTCTCAGACAACAATTGATCGTATTGTTGGGGAACTGCCGGAGAACGCACAACAGAAGCTTGTACGAGGCGTTGGTAGCGATACAGATGGGAATGGTGTAATCGATTCCAACGAGACTGCGAAATATTGGAATCGAGCTGTAATTATTGTCTTCATCACACAGGAATTAGACAAGGATGGTGACGGTGTCGATGACTACCCTATTGGTGCCCTTATCGCGAATACTCAGAATCGAATAGACGAATTGGGTGATGAAAATGGTTGGGGGGAGAAGAATCTCAGCATGACTTTGACGGGCCCAGTTCCAATCACTAATGCAGTCACAGAGTATTCATTCAAATTGTTCTGGCAGATTTTCCCTGTTGGCATTGTTGCAGTTGCTCTTGTCCTTTTCCTCTTCCATTGTGATGTACTTCAAACAGGTAGAATTCGGCCAATTCAAGGAATCAAGGTCGTAATAATATCAGGTCTCCCCACACTCTGTTCTGTTTGGATGACATTGGGAATCATAGGTATTACGAATTGGGAGGTGACAATGACAGTTATCATCGTTGGACCAATTGTCCTTGCATTGGGAGTATCATATGGACTCCATATTACAAATCGATATGCTGAATCTGTGGGGACTCCTCAAGAGAAGATGTCTGAAGCATTGCGATCTACAGGTCGAGCAGTCTTTCTTTCTGCCGTTACGACAATCATCGGTTTCATCTCACTCACATTCACTCCCATGGCACCAATCCAAACTGTTGGATGGGGACTTGCTCTCGGTATTGTTGTTGTTTACATTATGACGATGCTCATGGTTCCTAATCTCACGATGCTTCTTGATTTGAAGAAGCCCAGCCATCCTCCTCCACGGATGTTTAAGGCAGCAGTTTCTGGACCTGTAAATTTCTCAGCAGTCGCCCTAGCGTTCTTTTTGATTCTGATGCTCGTATCTGCTGGCATTAATCGACCCAATGTCGAAGAGAATATCGAACTTCTGGAGATGGCTCCCGAGGAGGAGATTGCAGTTCAGAAGATGAAGACCTATTCAACAGAATTTGACGCTGGTCAAGCAGGATTCGTCAGAGTTACAGGAGATATCTCTGCTGATCCTACTTTCGATACCAGTGTAGGTGACCCATACGATAAATTGCAAGGTATTGATCAATTAGAAGGTAGTATCAATCTTGTAAATCAGACTACGGCTGTAAGTGTCGTATTTCTTATGAAATCCATTTCTGTATCTGTCAATGTTTCTGGGTATCCTATTTTGGAGATTATCGATGATTCACCTGCTCCGGATCCTGTTAAGGACGCTGCAGGCCTGGTCTTTGGACGGGAAGCAACTGAGGATGCAACCTTTTGGGAAGCACTGCAAACTCTAGACGCTCAGGATGATAGCGGGGGCCGTCAGACCCAAAACTTCCTGCTATACGTGTTTTATAATTCGTTAACGGATGAAACAAGAGAGTTGTTCATATCATCGGATTTTCAGAAGTCAATGATTTACATTGACATGCCTTTTATGGATGTACAATCAACAACCGTTGCAGTGGATTCAGTGAATGAGTATACTCAAAACGATGGTTCGCTGAAGGGTGATATATCTGCAGATTCTCTTAGTGGAGTTGCAGCTGTTACAATAGCGGTCAACAATGAGATAGTGGGCTCGCAATGGAGTTCTCTTGGTTTCGCTCTATTATTCACATTAATCACCCTTGGATTTGTGTTTAACAGTGCGCGCTATGCTTTGCTGACAACTTTACCTGTTGTTTTCACAGTCGCAATGCAATGGTTAGTGATGGATTTAATGGATGTCGAACTTTCACTAGTCACCGTCATGATTGGTTCGATTCTCGTAGGAGTAGGTGTCGATTTCTCAATTCATATCGCCAATCGTGTCCGGGAGTTAGGAGGCGATCTCGATGCAATTCTTACTTCGGCCTCTAGTACCGGAATGTCACTTGCAGAAGCGGCAGCCTGTACCATAGCCGGGCTCGCATGTGCATTGTTAATTCCAATTCCAGCGCTTAGCCCATTCATCTACACTATCATGATTTTACTTATTGTAGCAGCAGTATCTGCCTTGCTTCTCCTTCCAGCGATTTACGCGTTGATGGTTAAATCGGGAGCTGGACTCGATGGAGGTTCAGATTCGATGGCTAATCGCCTTCTTCTCAGTAACCTGAATCAATCTAAGAATCGGCCTATTGGGGTAGATGGTGAACCGATTGATGCAGTGTTGACAGGCTCAGATTCTTGGTGATACCTGTTTCCATCAAACTCAAGGACGGCCGTGCTAACCCATCATCATGACCAACCATTGGTTGATGAAGTCCGAACTCGATGTATACCCTTGGTCGCAATTACAGGCTGATGGTTGGACACATTGGGATGGGGTACGTAATTATCAGGCTCGAAATATGATGCGTGATGATATGAAGGTTGGAGATTTGGTGATGTTCTATCATTCAAACTGCAAGCCTCCACATATCGCGGGCATTGCACGTGTGAAAAGAGGGGGGTATCCAGACTTCACATCATGGGATACGACAAGTAAGTACTATGATGAGAAATCTTCACCTGATAATCCACGGTGGTTCATGGTGGATATCGAACCAGTCCTTTCTTTCGAGAATGTTGTAGATTTACCATCGATGAGAGAGGAGGTTTCTCTGGATGGAATGCCTTTACTGAGGAAGGGGCAACGCCTTTCAGTACAACCAGTTCCGACGGAAAATTTTGAGCATATTATTCTCATGGCCGGGCATACTATGGAGGACCTGGAATGAGTATCATTCCAGCATCATCTAGAGCTATGTCGATAGAGTATGCAATCAGAGATGTCGTTGTTCCTGCAACGAAACTTGAAGCCGAGGGTCACGAAATTATAAAATTGAATATCGGTGATCCAATTGCTTACCCTGGATTAGGTACACCAAAACATATGATTGATGCTTATGTATCAGCATTGACTTCTGGAAATAATGGATATTCGCCTTCATATGGATTACCAAATCTTCGTGCTGCAATAGCTAAAGATGAATGCAACAAGGGATGGAATTGTACGATTGATGATGTATATGTCACCCATGGTGTAACCGAAGCCTTGCAAATCCTGTTCTCAGCAGTACTTACTGAAGGAGATCGTATCCTTGCGCCGGGTCCCCATTATCCGCCATATATGGCATACCCGCAGATGGTAGGTGCTGTTACTGAGGAGTATCGCTTGGATCCTGAGAATGGATGGAAAATCGACATTGCTGATATCCAATCGAGGATGGCAGATGATGTTCGTATGTTAGTTCTCATTAATCCAAACAATCCCACTGGGGCAATATTGACGCCTTCAGAAGTTGATGAGATTCTACGAATTGTAGAAGAATATCCAAATTGTCTGATCATTGCTGATGAGATTTACGACGGATTGGTCTATACTGGTGAACATGTATCGATTGCATCTAGATCCTCAAATGTTCCAGTAGTCAGTATGAATGGCGTCTCAAAGGTCTACTATGCTCCTGGGTGGAGGATTGGTTACATGGCATTGCATGACCCAAAGGGATTCTTAGTTGACATTAGAGATGCGGTTGAACGCCTCCTAAGATCAAGACTATGTGCTAGTACCCCTGCCCAGATGGGATACCTCGCAGGGTTAACCGGTGATAGGAAATGGATGTTAGAGCATCGTGCTAAGGTTTTGGAACGCAGAGAAATAGCTCTCTCTAGGATTGAAGAAATAAGCGGTTTATCTGTCAAACCGACAGGTGGTGCTTTCTACATGTTTGTACGCATCGATCATCCTGATTACCAAGATGACAAGCAGTTTGTTCTTGACTTACTACATCAGGAACATGTTCTGCTTGTTCATGGTTCAGGATTTAGTCCCGAAAGAGGGGCTGGGCATGTAAGGATAGTTCATCTCGCAGATCCAGATACTCTCAATGAAGCGTTTGACCGCATAGATCGGTTCCTAAACGGTTGAAGTATTCCGGCGAATGGGTTTTGAAGAGTAAGGAAGGGGGTAGACCATGGGATACATGCGCACCTTGCTGAGTGTCGCGCTTGTTTGCGCCCTTTTCATTCCAGTAGTTCATGCACAGGATGTAGTTGATTCAGAGGTTGATATCATACGTTCATCCGGGCTAGGAGATGATCCATTACTGTTGATACCTATTGCTATGGGATTAATTGTTAGTCTTCTTCTTTGGAGATTTCTTCTTCCTACCAGTTTATCGAACTTGCAGGTAGCATTCGAAATTGATGATGACTTCTACGAGGTCCATCGTCTAACTAAGACTCGGTCTGACGCATTGAAAATTATTCGTCCTAGGACTGTCTTCTTCGGAGTGATTCTCTACCTTATGGCGATGGCTGGCATTATGATTTTACTTTCAGATATTCTTGATGATTCAATCATCTGGAATCGCGGCCCCACCTATTACCAGCCCGCATTGGCATTAACTGCATTTTTGTTGGCAATTCCGATTCTACTTTCCCCGTTTATCTCCCTATACGCGCAGATATCTCGGAAGAGTGCAAGTGATTCGATTGTTACATTTCGAGAATTTGTCCTCAACATATTCACTGTCTGTTTTATTATCGCGTTTCTTCTGACTCCTGTTGCATATTTTGGATATCTTGCGTTGAATGATGTTGAGAATAACACTCTGGAATCTATTGAAAATGAATGGGATTCCGAGGTTCCATTTGAATGGGAACTAGCGTCTTCAGAAATGGTTTGTTTGGATACTAGGGGAATAAAATCACCTCTTCCTGTCGTCGAAACAGCAACCTCTGAACAGCAATGTAGTGAACTCGTCAATTTAGTACGTGATCCGATTACTAGGGAATGGGAAGAGGACTACTATGGCCGATGGGTCTCAAATCAAGACCGAATTGAAATCAATCGAAATATCGATACTATCGATTGGGTTTCTATCGGGCTTCTTGTTTTCATGTCTCCGACAATTATTGCATACGGGCGTATTATGGGAGCCTCATGGAATGTGATTGTGAGGAATAAATACAGGACGTTACGAGGTCTAAAGACGCCGATTGATCCCGACCCCCCATCCATCATAAAACGGGTAAATGCGACTATATTGGTACTTTTCCTTGGTACCATGCCATTGGCCGCTATCAACGGTATCTCGACATTAGTATGGACTAAACTTGAGAATCCCGAAAACTTACGATTCATCCTAGATTTAGGAGGTATTGTTGGTAATTCTCTGCTAATGTTTGTGGAAGGAAATGATTTTCTCAAAACTCTTGTTGATTTGAAGAGTCTTTCTTTCGTTCTTGCAGGATATTTGATGCTGAACGTTTCTGTGGTTGGACTTGCCCTAATTTTTGAAATGATTCGAAACCTGTTCCTTGGAGGCCAAGTTATTGGAGGGGTTGGTGGTGTAGTACTCGGAGCCCCACGTGAGATTCGTGCAGAATCAATTGTCCAATCCAGGATTATTGCCTTTGGTTTAGCTGGATTTGCTGGGTATTCTGTTTTGCTTCTTATTATGCAAGTGTACAAAGAATGGGCTGAACTGATGCCCTATTCAGATTCAATTGCTTTCCTAACAAGTGCCCAGGTAGAACTTTTATTGCTTGAAGGTACATGGAATTTTATTGCAGCAGGTCAAGGTATTTTCATCCTAACATGGTTACTTTCCATTAGTCGTTGGCGTACTGTAGGAATTACGAAGTTCGATCTTGCTCCCGAAGAACGTCGATCTGGTGCAGTTCGAACACACGAAGGTAATTGGATTCGTGACTATGTGATGCAGGCTGCTCGTCAAGACGACCTTGGTGCCCTCCGTCGTTTTCAAGATGATGCTATCGACGCTGATGAAAGCCTGCTCAGATTAGAGCGTGGAAGGGCTAAGATGTTTGAATATGCTATGAGGGGACTTTGGCCGAATGCTATTGAGGCTGCAAAGACCACACTTGCTCAACAAGGTGG
>JAZADD010000013.1:0-11299 GCA_036124005.1 Thermoplasmatota archaeon | reverse complement strand
TTTGCTCCAGGTGACACTCGTTTTGTCACGGGGGGTAATCCAGGTAGCGCTGATCTCGCATCACAGAAGGTGACAGTCAATATTGAAATTTCATTTGCTTGGTGGGTGGATGCTCTACTTTTCCTTGCAGGAGCAGGGCTTCTAGGTAGTGCCTTTGACATGAATTTTCCACTCCTAAGTCGCCTATTCGCTCGTTTTGGTAAGAAAGCATGATTGGAAGTAAGCCGCCAACGCGTTGAAGAACCGAGGACGAATCCCAGCATCATGGATGTAGTCCAATGCGAAGGATGTGGTCGCACGATTGATGTCAGTGCTCTACGTCCAAGCTACGGCGGATTCGATGTATACTGTACCATATGTGGCCACACCGGCCACATTGATCCCTGATTACTCAGGTCTATGCTTTCTATGCCATCCATCGGGTAATTCGAGAGGATCTTCGACGTTGTCTGCACCGATTTTTTCGATTAGAACACTCTTCAATTCTTCTAGACCCCAACCTTCCGTTGCACTGATTGCAATATGGCCTGAATCTGGGTTGATTGCATCACCCTCCTTTAGACCAAGAAGGTCCATCTTCCCATCAACAACAAGCACAGGTGTATCCCCAAGCATGTCTGTAACCTCTGCCAATAGATTCTCCTGAGTATGCATCGAGTTCCCCCCACTCTCGGATGGATCCATCAAGTAAACTGCAATCGAGCCTACGTTCTCAAGTGCAGCGATAGCCTGCATCTCTATGTCATTCCGTTCAACCATCGGCCTATCGAGAAGACCAGGGGTATCCACCATCTGATAGATACGGCGACGATGCTCAAAATGTCCTACATGAAGACGTTTTGTGGTAAACGGATAGGCATTTACCTCTGGCTCACCAGATGAAAGGGCCGAAATTAAGGCAGACTTGCCCACATTTGGTGCACCTGCTACCACAATACATGGGTCCAAAGGGTCAATTGTTGGGAACCTGCGCATGATATTCCTAGCATCATTAAGCCATGCAAGTTGTGGTCCAATCTGTTCAAGGATTGACGCACAACGGCCGTACACATGGCGCCTACGTTCGTGAAATTCCTCGATACTTCGATGCCTCGCCATCCTCGATTGCCCCTCCCTGGACATTCGATTGATCTGATCTGCAGCCCACTGAACACCTCCGAGATTTTGCTTGAATGGATCACGACCAACTGCTGCATCGATAAGTGCGGCATCGAATGGGCTCAACTGATCGAGGCTAGGCCATCTCGAAACCCACTTTCTCAAAGTTGTCTCAAGAACGTCGCATGATGATTGAATCATTGCGAGCATCTGCTTACGAACCCGGTGATACTTGTCTGGATCGTCCACCAGATTCGCTTTCTTTGAAGCCGTAGAGAATGCCTTATCCATCAATTCGTCTGGTTGGAGAACGGTCGGGATGCGTCGCCATTGGACTGCTGGCATTCTGCTTCCTCCGACCTTCGGTGTGGCTAGGTATTCTTGAAGACAAGGCATCGGATGGACTCACAATCGCCGATGCGACGGTTCATAGCCCACTCCCGAAGTCGTGGGCCATGACTCCCGACTTACCGGACTGGGCGATGGTGGAACTTGACAAAATGGGCATCTCAGACGTGTCCGATTACCAAGACGTATTGTATGGCCCAATCGCAGATAGGAAGGCGGGTTTACGTCGAGATGATCTTGTCGAGATTCTGCTTGATGCTCGTTCCATCGACGTGCTCGAAATTGACCCTTGGATTAGAGGGCGCCTCATATCATCTCACAAGTCATCTTTAGAAATTATAGATTCAGAGGGACGATTTCGTGCATTGGCGCGAGAAGTTATTGTTGAAATCCGCCTCATCACCCATACTCGTCCACCATACATAGACGATGAGGAATTGATGACCTTCGAGCGTGCCGAAGCACGCCGACGCAGCGAAATCCAAGAGCAAGTTGAGAAACGCGCTTCTAACAGCCATGAGAATCACCAGTGGGGATAAGAATGGACCTACACGAGAAGCGCTGCATACCTTGCGAGGGTGGTATTCCACCTTTGACTCACGAGGATATCGAACCGCTATATGCGAACCTAGACCAAGCATGGGAGGTTATCGATGCACATCACCTACAACGAACTTGGTCTTTCGAAGACTTTGCAACCGCACTAGAATTTGTGAATGCGGCTGGGCGCATCTGTGAGGCGGAGTTCCATCATGCAGACTTCGAATTAGGGTGGGGCCGTGTCCAAGCGGTAATCTTCACACACAAAATCGATGGATTAACCGAATCCGACTTCATTCTCGCATCTAAGTTCGATCGAATATGAGGTGGCTGGATGGCGAAGGACCCTAAGGGAAGGACTGAGCCAGGGTTTGAGACACACGTCTTCATTTGTTCACACAGTAGACCTGAAGATGCTGCACGCCCATCGTGTGGTCCCCGAGGAAGTCTCGAAATAATGTCCGAACTAAAACGACGGGTGAAGTTAACCGGAATAGAATCAATACGTGTTCAGAAGTCAGGTTGTCTCGATTACTGTGAAAATGGGATATCCTGCGTAATATACCCTGATTCGGAATGGTACAGTATTGAATCAGAAGAAGATCTTGAACTACTTTTGAAGCGAGTTGTAGATGGAACAGAGGCTGAATCTATCCGCATGAGTATGGAAGAAGACCAATAGCCAGGGAATGAGGGTACAACATGGGCCAGATGATTCGTCGAGCGGTCTACCCCAAGAAAGGACCGCCTGAAAGCATCCGTATTGTCGAAGGAGATATTGGCCCCCTTGCTGCGAATCATATCCGTATCGATGTACACTACGCCGGCATCAACTTCGCTGACCTAATGATGAGAATGGGATTTTACGGAGCCGCCCCTCCGTTCCCATTTACGCCAGGATACGAAGTAAGTGGCACTATTATCGAGATAGGAAAAGATGTCCGCAACCGCTCTGTGGGAGATCGAGTTGTCGCAATGACGCGTTACGGTGGATATTCAACTATGGTTGACATTCATCCCAATCAATCATTCATCCTTGGACCAAAGCAATCTCTCGAAAGTGCTGCAGCAATACCTGTGACTTATGCGACTGCGCATCATATGCTCGTCCATCTTGGCAGAATAAGGGAAGGTGATACAGTACTCGTACATCATGCTGCAGGAGGAGTCGGAACAGCAGTGGCACAGATAGCTAAAGCAAAAGGAGCAGCACTAATCATAGGAACGTCCTCTGCTCATAAGAAGGAATTCGTAGAATCAATGGGTATGCATCACATCCCAAGAGGGGATGATTTCGTAGTGCGATGTCGTGAACTCACCAATGGACGAGGAGTTGATCATGCCCTTGATCCAGTCGGAGGAAAGCACCTTCTCAGATCATACAAGGCACTGGCAAAAGGTGGCAAATTGTACACCTTTGGTGGCTCATCTGCGGTTCCAGGAAAACGTCCGAACATTCTTGCTGCTCTCTGGATGTGGTGGAGGTTACCTCGTTTTGATCCCTTGCGCATGATGAATTCGAACAAAGCCGTCTTTGGTGTTCATCTGGGCACGTGGGATAAAGAAGAAATTATGCGGGATCAGATGAAAGAAATTGTAAAAATGCAAAAAGATGGGCTAATCGATCCAGTAGTTGACAGCGTATTCCCACTCATTGAAGTGGCCAAGGCCCAAACACACATGCATGAGCGAAAGAATAGGGGTAAGATTCTACTTGATTGTAGAGGTTGATTCGTATCTATAGATGGTGATATGATGACTAAGAGGCGTCAAAAAATCTTACTTGGAATCGGTATTTTCTTTCTACTTCTCTTCAGTGGGCCAAGATTAGATTCGGATTTAGGGAATGATTGGATTGTAGGAGATGAAAGGCCTCTGATTATTGCTCACAGAGGGGGCGCAGATATATTTCCAGAAAATACAATGGTTGCATTCGAAGGAGCTGCAATGATTGGAGTCGATATGCTTGAAATCGACTTCCAATTAACATCTGATAATCGTCTAATAACTATGCATGATGACACTGTAGACCGAACTACTAACGGCACTGGAGCCGTCATTAATATGACATTGGAAGAAATATTGAATCTAGATGCGTCCGCAAAATTCACTAATTCAACCGGAGGGAATCCGTGGAACGGGAGTCATCTTGCCCCTGTTACGATAGAGGATATTTTAGATCGGTTCATCGAATCACCACATCGTCTAAGTTTGGAAATTAAGAATGAGGGAGATGCAGGAAAAGTCGCTGCCGAGATAATGTTTCTAGAAATTGAAGAACGAGGAATGGAAAAGCGGATAGAAGTAGGGTCATTTCACATCGAATCAATCCAAGCGTTCAGAGAGATAAGTGGTGGAACGATTGCAACTTCAGGTGTCAAATCAGAAATAAGAAAATGCATCATGATTCCAATGTTCCAACTTGATCGATGGTGGTTGGACCCTGGGTCGGTATCCATACTCCAGATACCTACGGAAGGAGGAGGTTTCGATTTAGCAACTGAAGGTGTTGTGAATCGTGCACATCAACACGGACAGGCTGTTCAATATTGGACAATCAATGATAGAGGTATGATGGATCATCTAATCGATATCGGTGCAGATGGGATCATGACAGATGACCCGATTCTACTACGCCAAGCGATTTCGGATGCAGGGTATAATCTCCCCGAATCGTGGTCATGAATCACAAGCGTATAGGGCGTGTAGCTCCACAGGCCTGACACTTTAGCAGAGTTGTACGGTCCTCCTTGACAAAGTGTGTATCCGGTGCATTGCATTGATTGCAGAGAATGTATGCCTTTACGTAATTCACAATTCGGCTTCGGATTCTCTTAGGTGGAATCCGTCCCTTGAACATCACACGGGTTGCTTCCTTGGTACCGCTCGTACCAAGTTCTCCAAGCAGATATTGGTAAACATGATTCGCATCACGATCCATCTTTGCGATGAGTTCTGAGAAATTGCGAATAATAGTCTGATTTCCTTCAATCATAATATCTGGCTCAGGGAGGCTCCAACGAGCGCGCTCGCTGATATCTGTGGGAATCTTGTCTCTCGCCCGGTCGAGCAGAGACTCGTATTCAAAATCCGCCATAGCCATTCGACACGCCTGCCCCATTTCAACCCCACCGCCGTTTCATTGATGCACCATGTCGGGCCTTCCACCTCTATGTCAGCCCCCATCCAAGTCCTATTCACGAAATTGCATGATGATGCAAGACCACCTCATCGTGGCAGTATCCTTGCTGCAGGTTGGGATCTTCATGCTGTAGGGGAGCATACAGTATACAAAGGAAAAACAACACGTATCCCCACTGGATTAGCGGTTGCAATACCCCCAGGATTTGAGGGGCAGGTACGGGCGCGCTCTTCCCTTGGGGCAAAAGGTATGATTCTCCCAAACGGTGTAGGCACTATCGATGCTGATTATCGAGGTGAGATTCAGATTCTCGCCACATGGATTGGGGAAGATGACTCTTTCACTGTCGAAGCAGGAGAGAGAATTGCTCAAATCGTCATTGCCCCAATCCCATCCGTTGAATTTATTGAAGTTGAATCTGCTGAATTAGGTGACACAAAACGGGGCACGGGTGGGTTCGGCAGCACTGGACGATACTGATGTAGACCCCCTCTGAGTCCGGTGGGTTGAAATCGAGGGGATGAAACCAATCCCTGATTCAAATGGCGCTAAGCGTTGAGGAACTTAAAACGAAAACCGCAGAATTGCGGGCTAAAGGGCTCAATACCCAACAGATTGCAGACGAACTATCAGTTTCTCAAACCACAGTTCAATGGTTGTCCAATGAGAGTGTCACAGAAGCACCTCCAGATGATGTTCGTATTGGTTGGAGGACAATCGGCGCCCGAGCCGCAAGAATCGAAGCCATTGGTCTTATTCTAGCCGATATCATCGATGAGGAACTTGGAGGTGATGTCGATACCATCGTTGGAATCAGCCTAAACGGAATCGCATTCGCTCAATCCCTTGCAGGACATATCGATGCTGATTTTGCAATCTACCGTTCCGTCGATGAAGACGGCTCTGGACATCTCTCAAACAAGTATGGCAATGTCGCTGGCCGTGATGTTGCTGTTATCGATGATGTCCTTTCCACAGGCTCCACAATGCGGCGAACAATAGAGGCCCTTCGTTCCGAGGGGGCCAATGTTTGCCTCTGTATGGTTCTGGTCAACAAGACTGAGCGTAACGAAATCGAAGGGGTGCCTCTGCGCGGACTTATTCGTGCCGTCAATGTCTGAGGTTCAAACATGCACTGGGCTGATCGTGTCGCTCAAGACCTTTCGCGTCGAGGCGATAATCACACAATTGCTGCAGGCATCACGCCTTCGGGTGAATTTCACATCGGCCATGTCCGAGAAATTCTAACAGGGGACATGATTGTACGAGCTTGCCATGATGCTGATATGGATGCACGCTTACTTTTCATCATTGATTCAATCGATCCACTAAGGAAGGTGTACCCTTTCTTACATGCAGACTATGAGAAATATATCGGGCATCCACTCTACAGAATTCCCCCGCCTGATGCAGAAGGTCGACCTGATCTTGAAGCAGAGGGAAATTATGCATCCCACTTCCTCAATCCTTTCCTCGATTCCCTCAAGGAATTAGGTGTCGTCCCAGAATTGTCATGGAACCACGAAGCCTACGAATCTGGGAAATTCGAAGATGCTGCCCGAATCTTCCTTAATCAAAGAAGCGAAGTTGCAGAGTTGATTAGCAAAATATCTGGCCGTCCAATTCCAGAAGGATGGTATCCTTACACTCCTATTGGACACAACGGAAGCATGGACGGTTTGACAGTTACTGGTTGGGAAGACCCCTATGTCCTATGGATTGATGCCGAGGGGAAAGAAGGCCGGTCACATATTGGGACTGCTGAAGGAAAATTGCCTTGGCGTTTGGACTGGCCAGCAAAGTGGTCAATCCATGGCGTCACATGCGAACCCTTTGGGAAGGATCACGCTGCATCCGGAGGAAGTTACTCGACAGGACGCAAATTAGTTCAATTCCTTGGATATAATCCACCGTATCCAGTACCATATGAGTGGATTCAATTGAAGGGAATGGGGGCAATGTCAAGTTCAACAAATGTGTTTATTGGACCATCAGAGGCACTACATTTGGTTCCACCCGAGATATTACGATTCCTCATATCATCTAACAAACCAAAGAAACATATCGAATTCGATACTGGAGAGTTACTGCTCAAACTTAGCGGATTATACGACATGTTCTGTAGGCAATATGTTAAGATTCAATTGGAATCAGACGAGGATGATTCAGCAAGAATTAGCAAGATGAAAGAAGATAGGACGGCATCTATTCGTTTCGCTCAAATTGTACATGGAAATATGCCAAAGAAAGTGAATAAGGGATTTAAGATCAAGCACCTCTCAATGTTGGCACAGATTTTTCCAGAAAATGATGAAGCGGTTTGGGAATCTATGAGGAAGTATCGTATGGTAGACGGAGAGCCAAATGAAACCCTAGTTGATAGACTCCATAGACTGAGAAATTGGATTGCGTCGGAACACTTTCCAGAGGACGCCAGAATTACAATTCAAACCTCAGTTTCCGATAATGCAAAGGAAGGTTTGCAAATCTGGCAAGACACTAATATGGCCGATAGCACCTGCAATTATTTGTCTAAATTAATTGAGACATACCAAACATGTGAATGGAAATATCAAACGATCCAAGATGCAATCTGTGATTTAGCACGGGAGCATGATCTCAATCTAGCCGAAGCATTCAGACTGCTATACCTTATCCACCTCGGCAAGGGTTACGGCCCTAAACTCGCCACTCTACTCCCTGAGATTCCAAGAGAGGATGTTATATCGGCCCTGGTGGATGCTGTTTCCTTCCTGGATGGGGCGTGAAGTCCGACTAGAATCGGCATTCTTCATATGTGGAGCATCCATACCCGCACTAATGCCCGTTCACTGCCCAACTTGCGAGGGCCCGGTTGAGGCCACTGCGAAGTTCTGTCTGAAGTGTGGACATGACCTCCTTGTGATTGGACCAATCACTTCTACTGGCCATGATGTTAGGCAGTTGAAGGAACTAATCAGGAGCCGTTCTGATCTTGCAATGGCAGAGAAGTTCGATCTCATTGCAAAAATTGAGGAAGGTGCAAACCCCATCGAACTTGGTCTAGCCGCAGCAAGCGAAGAAGACGCCGCGATGGCTCTTGCGACAGAATCTGTATCAGTGTCTCCAGAATCCACTGAATCGACAATGGATGCTATGTCCTCTGCAGTCACATCTGCCCTCGGCGGAGGAATTCAAAGAAATCCTGCCGCTGCTGCCGCTGCCGCTGCTATATCTCACGATACGAATGCATGGTCCCTAATCTCCGCAGGTAAAGTCGACCTAAACGAGCCAGTCTACCTACAAGCAATGGAATTAGGCATGGAAGCCAGCCACCATATTCATGACATCGCGGCCGGTGGAGTAGAGGCTCTATCCAGTGAAGATCTAAAGGCAATCCCGGTGCTTAAGCCACCAAAGAAATCATTCTGTCCTAAATGTGGATCAGACATACATGCTCACACTATGCTACAATGGAGGAAATGGAGAGATCACTCAGGGGAAGTCGTCCAACTACAGACCCAAGCCGGTATGGAAACTGCGATCATCCAAACTGCCGCTCACTTCATGACTTCGATCCAGGCACTTGAAACCCAAGTCGGGGAACTTCAAGCTGCTCTCGATGCTGCAGATCCTGATGCGGTCAAAGAAGCGATGGCTGAGGAATTCGACGAAGAGATGCGCGCTGAAATATCTGCAGAGTTGGAAGAGGCTCTTCGTGATCAGATAGAAGAAGAAATCCGTGCAGAACTCGCAACATCGCGGACAATATCTAGCCGTGCAGGGTCTGTTAGTCGCCCTAGAGGTACTTCTTTCAAACCCAAGACAATGAAAGAATCCAAGCCTGCTCCGAAACCTAAGCCAAAGAAGGAAGAGAAGAAGGAAGAGAAGAAGGAAGAATCTGGGGATGAAGTAGAATCCGAGGAGAAAACGGAGGAGAAACCCAAGGAGGAAAAGAAGTCCGCCGCAGCAATGATGTTTGGCGGGTCACGCAATAAGGTGACATTTGAGGGTGAAGAAGGAGACAAAGCACAATGGTTCCTAGACAATGGTCTTCAGACGATATATGACCCTCACGGAACCGGTAAGGAACTCAAGCCACGTACCATACTCGCACGCTCTTCGGATGGCAATGTCCGTGTACAGGATGTTGTCCGTATTTATGCCGAGCAAGGTGTTGACGGTCTATCTGAACTCGCTTGGACAAGTCCCTTGACACAGTACATCATCGAAGCCTACGATTCTTGTTGAACCAAGGAGAAGTTCTATTCGCCCACAGGTCTAGGGTGAATCATGCCAGACGTAGGTCCACTTGCCTCATACTATTGGAGAACTATCTCCGGCATTGACCTCAGTATTGGCTGGACGATGGGATTGACACACGTCATTTCGCTTCTAGGCGTCATCACCTCCCTAGCCCTACTTTTCCTTGCTTTGTTGATTATTCGAGCACGCCCTAAGGCGGCAGAAAATCGATTCATGTGCCTTCTTCTCCTCGCTGAATCATGGCGAGTTCTAGCCCAATGGTACAATCTCGTTCCACTTGGACCTGAAGCGATTCCATTCATCCAATACTATCGAGTTGGATGGTACTTCTGTGGAATTCTATGCATCATGCTGTATCTTTCTACAGTTGCTTTCTATCCGACTAAGAGAACCCAATTCATGGCTAAGGATTCAATCAAGAACAAACTTTGGTGGCTTCTTCCCGCTGTGAGTGCCATCATTCTAGGATTGCTAATCGCTTCAAATGGGGGACTTCAAGGAACCATCGGAGGAACAATGCATGTGGATTGCAGCCAAGATATGATCTTCAATGCTGAGGGGAACTCACCAGCTACTCTGACATACTCCCCAGGAATGGCTGAGACGACAGGGACCTGTAACGATCAGTTGTCTCCATACGTCTACTTCGTTCCCGAGGCGGGGTCTGGTCTGAGCACCCTTCTTCTCATTCTCCCAGTATTCTCTGCGACGATTGCAATGTTCTTGATGCGCGGGGCATGGAAGCGGCTTCGAGACGAAGAAGGCCGCGAGCATGCCGCGAACGAAGCGAGATCTCTCTTCATCGGCTTTACTGGAAAGGCGACTATCAAGGGAATGGCAGTTATTTCGATTATCGCGACGACAGTCATGTTCGGGCGATTCAACCTCGCTGACATGACTTCGATTGAGAACACGGATCAACTTGTGATCTATTTTTACTGCCTTTACGCCTTCCTCTTCAGCATCCTTCTAACTGGAATGTTTGAAGGATTCATGTTCACATATGCAATTCTCAAAAATGACATCCTTGGAATCGACGAGAAGCTCAGAAAGGCCTTCAGCGCTGCACTTTTCGCCGGGCTCGGAGGTATCGGTCTTCTGGTGGCTACTGAGATGATGGAGGGGTTAATTCCAGGAGGTGGTATGGCTGGTGCCGTTATCATTGGTGCACCGCTAGTTGTGCTCAGGAAGCCAATCTTCGTCGCAATCAACAACTTCTCTTCGATGCTAATGCCGGAGGCTTTCACAAAGGCCGAACTATCCTACATAGAGGCATATGAGATCGCGATGGAAGACCGCATTATCACCGATGAGGAACGTAAGTTCCTGAAGCTACAGGCGAAGACACTTGGTCTCGACGACGAGCGTGTAGAATACATCGAAAACTGGTACGATGAAAATCTCGAAGGCGAAGAAGAGTAACTAATCAGGTACCGATTAGGCGCCTCGGTTCTGGCATACCTTCTCTAGCGACTCCGATTGCTTCCACCTCCATCCTTGCACCGCTGAGTGTGGTAACGAATGGAATGTTGAGTTCAACAGCAAGACGGCGCATCATGTTTCCATCGAGAACAGCTCCACCTGACTTCGATGGCGTGTTAAGGATTAGTTGGATGTCACCCTGCCTCATTAGGTCCAGAGCATCTGGGCTCTTCCTCTCAGCTATTCTGTACGCAGTCTCGACCTCAAGGCCACCCTTGTCACGCAAAACTTGGGCAGTTCCTGGAGTAGCATGGAGGGTGAATCCCATATCCTGTAAACGGGAAGCATGTGGGATAACGCCGATCTTGTCTGAATCACGTACTGTGATGTATACCCCTCCAGAAGTAGGAACTGGGACCTCGGTGGCCATCCTCGCCTTCAGATAAGCCGCTGCTGCAACCTCATGGGAACCCATGACTTCCCCGGTGGACTTCATCTCCGGAC
>JAZADD010000012.1:0-53306 GCA_036124005.1 Thermoplasmatota archaeon | reverse complement strand
ATCGGCTCTTGCCAAGATTGCGGACATCTGCAATCTTCGATCCTGTCATCTCCTTCTCGAAGGCAGGCAGTAGAGGCATCTTCCAAGCGATTTCATCTTCTGCGTTACCTGCCTTGTGGATACGCTCCTGCAAGTCATCATCGTTAGACCACAAGCCTGTCGCCTCATGTCCAAGAGCAACGACGACAGCTCCGGTTAATGTTGCAAGATCAATGACATACTCTGGATTTAGTTCACCTGACTTCCAAAGGCCATCCGCGAGAACATTTCGTCCCTCAGCGTCAGTGTTGAGAACCTCAATTGTCTTACCTGAATAAGTTGGAATGACATCTCCTGGCCGGTAAGCCTCTGCACTTGGCATGTTCTCCGCCAAACATGCGATACCGTGAACACGACCACGGTGACCAGACGCATGAAGTGCGTGCATCAGACCGAAAACAGTGGCAGCCCCATGCATATCATACTTCATTTCGTCCATTGATGCCCCTGGTTTAAGCGAAATACCTCCAGTATCGAAAGTAATCCCCTTACCAACAATACAAGGCACCTTGGCCTTTGGATCCACATTGGGATTAACTGTGAATATCACCATGCAAGGCTTTCGAGAACTGCCCTTACCGACATTGATTAATCCACCCATACCTTCCTCTTGGAGGCGTTCCCAATCGTAAACCTCGACTTTTACGTTGTTCTTACCCTTAGCCCAATTCTGAGCACGTGCAGCATATGTCATTGGATAGAGATGGTTTGGGGGCTCATTACCGAGATCGCGTGCGAGATGGACCCCCTCGACACGAGCAGAGATCGTCTTGATATCTGCCTGCAAATCTGTTAGATAACGCTCAGAAGACTGAATTGTTAGGTTCCAGTTACCCTTCTCTTCGGCCTCCTCACGATCCTTCTTTCGATACTTTAGGAAGGCGTAGTCACGAAGCATCATACCCTCGACAAACCACTTCATAGCCTCTAGATTCCATCCTGTAGTGAAACGAACCGTAAGATTTGTTCCATCCTTCTTTGACAACCCAGCTATGGCTTTTGCACCAGCATCACGAGCGATCTTGTGAGTCAGATTATCTATCTCCCCCATTCCAATAAGAATCACGCGGCAATCATCAGACCAAAGCGACAAGGTGGACCCCACCTTTCCATCGAATCGCTGGCCAGAAAGGGCACGCTTCACATTCGTTATCGCCGAACGAGTAAGGCCATTCAATGAATTATGGGGGGGCTTTGACTTCGACTGCCAAAAGGGCAACAGCATTACATCTCCAGTATCTTCGCGATCCGTGACCTTCCATTCCATGGAACTAAGGTTCTCTGAATCGGCTTACAAAACATCGCCTTCAAACTCTGAGGCTCGACGATGAGCTGCTAGAGCGAATCCAGTGATGACGATGAGTACTGAAGGACCTGGAAGAAAACCTCCTATTTCGGGCTCCATCACGGATACGACTGAAGAATTGACTGGTTCACTAACCCACATTGAGGAATCTATGACCCGCTTCTGATAGTGAAGGACGAAACCACCATCCTCTGTTAAAGTGAGATTAGATGCATCGAAGGTCAATGTCGTTGAATTGGTGGCATTGACTGCGAATCTACTATCAGAATGCCAAAGGACCTCTCCAGAGGGAGATTCGTAGTGCAACGAAGCATTCAGGGTTGTGGCTTGGCCCAAATTATCCACTGC
This sequence comes from Thermoplasmatota archaeon, assembly GCA_036124005.1. Lineage (GTDB taxonomy): Archaea > Thermoplasmatota > Poseidoniia > Poseidoniales > Thalassarchaeaceae > MGIIb-N2. Next base: position 51,613 of record JAZADD010000012.1, on the reverse strand, counting down.
CAGAGACACGGTCTCACCAATAGTCACATCAAGCATAGTCACAGAAAGACGAGCCCGCCAATACCATACATTTTCGATAAGATATCGCATCACATCCATCTCTTCTTCTAGCCGTTCATTTAGTGCTTCAGCTGAAACCGGAATAAACTGTTCATCATCGGTCTCAAAAGTAAATGTTGGAAATCCCATAACACCATATCCATAATCTCGACTTGTTCCACAATTGGGGTATAGCCCCTGATTTGCATTTTGAATGGGTATATCTGAGATGTTTGCATGGACATCGTCGCGAATCTGGTGAAACAACTCCCAGTCAGAAGGCTGTTCAGGCCATTTACCCCATGGGTAAAGCATAATCCAAACCCCGGTATGCATGGTCACATATAGATCAGCATCCGGAACTTCCGTATTCATGTAAATCGAATTTGCAAGCGTTTCAGATTCACTAAATGCACTTGTTCCGGGTTGCGTCGTCGGACAAGTGTTCCAATAATGATCGTAATTTCGATTTAAATCGACTTGGTTGATATTCCAACGCGTATCGAAGTCGTTCCCATCTGGATTGAGCATAATGAGGACATGAATCTCTGAATTCTGCAATACTTGTATCGCTTCTTCATTCCCATCGTTCCAACCATCAATATACCATTTTGCAGACAGCCATGCTAGAGCAGTTCCTAGGTACTCGTTGCCATGATGTCCTCCATCAATGTAGATGACTTCTTTCGGACTTCCGTCGGTTTTTGTTTCCATAGACCAATCGGATAAACGAACTACCCAGAGCGTTTTTCCAAGTTCAGAATTACCAATATCAACTAAGTCAACAATGTCTGGATTATCATCTGCCCAGTTATTGACTTCAATTGTCATCGCGGCCCAAGTCATGTGGACATGGTTGTCTACAGGCCATCCAGGCCATTCTCCTTCGTCGGCAGCAACGACTACAGGAGCTGTAATGATGAACGCAAGAAACACTGCAAACCCGCGCATCACACCGAAGGTGTGGTAATGTGGATTTGAGATTATGCATCGACTAATGTCTTCAGGATTCTAAAAGACAGGTGAGAATCAGTGGCAAAACAATGGTGGCATCTGACTCGATTACGAATCTAGAGGTATCAAGTCCAATCTTGCCCCATGTAATCTTCTCGTTGGGAGGAGCTCCAGAATAACCACCGTATGATGTAGATGATTCCGAGATTTGACCATACCAAGACCAGAGTGGTACTTTCGCACCGAGATCCTGATTCAACATCGGGACGACACAAATTGGAAAGTCTCCTGCAATGCCGCCTCCCACCTGCAAGAATCCTACAGGGTTGGTTTGGGAACGATACCAATCCGCAAAACCAACCATGTAATCGATACCGGTGCGCATCATATCTACAGACATATCACCACGGATACAGGCTGCAGCAAACAGGTTGCCTAAGGTGGAATCCTCCCATCCAGGAACTAGAAGGGGGATACCCATTTCTTTCGCTGCAATAAGCCATGATGATTCGGCGCGAGATCCGAGGTCTATACGATCCAACAATGCATAGAGATGCTCATGTGGCAATCTTGGCTCTTCCTTCCAAACCTCAAGCATCATCGATTCTACACGACGAATCGCCTCCTCCTCAGGGATACAAACATCAGTCACACGGTTCATTCCACGCTGGAATAGATGGTGGTCCTGCTCTAAGCTCTGACCTCGCCAATCCTCCACCCTCTCGTAATCATCTCCAGCGATGAGAAGGAACAAATCCTCCTCAAGATTGGCGCCTGTGCAAGATATAGCATGGACTTTTCCTGCTCGAATTGCAGGTGCAAGAGAATGCCCAATCTGGGCTGTGGACAGAGCTCCAGCGAGAGCAAGTACAAGTTGACCATCCTCATTCAAGAACTCGATTAAAGAACGAGTACAACGAGTGAGTTCACCTGCGTTAAAATGACGATAATGTGACTCCATGAACGAGCGAATATCCATATCTATACCTCAGGAAGATTCGATGTTGTAATCGTGAAGGAAGCGTGCAATACGATTTCTATTCACAACTTGGAGAGTTGGAATCTCCTTGAGAAGCGATTGTAGAAGGTAATCAATGACTGTCTCCGGTTCCGTCTTCCCACAAGTAAAGGCATCAATTGCCAACAAACCACGATCTGAATAGCAGTGGGCTGTAACATGACTTTCATCGATAAGGACAACTGCAGCAAATCCAGGGGGACTTACTGAACCATCAAATGGAACAACGTGAGCATGAACTTCACGAGCATGGCTATTCTGTACAGCCTCACGAATTAATTCGAGAATCCAACGATGGTCGTCAGGAACAGGAGGTATGTAACCCACGCAATCAAGGTGTACATGGAAGCCACGAGGGATTAGCCCCTTGCCATCCGATGTACTCGACATGGGTCTTATCGATTTCATTCTCGTATTTCATCGAATCCGTGTCAAAAGATGACCGCCTATGAGGCGAGTCGCGATGAGAGCAGCCGTAAATGGTGTTAGAACACCTGTTGAATCTGGAACTATTTCGACAACATCGGCTCCGAGAACATCTGCATCTGCCGCTTCAAAAATCGTAGCCATAGCCTCCTCGAGATGCCACCAAGACAAACCTCCAGGTACAGGGGTGCCCGTGGACGGAACAAGAGACGCATCTAACGCATCAATATCCACCGTAATCCAAACAGGACCGCGAATAGAACGTAGAGAATCTAGAAGATTGGACCAATTCGATTTACCTGAAGATACAGAAAGTAAGTCGGATGCCAAATGTGTCTCGATTCGATTATCAGAATCTGAAAGTGATGCCTCCTCACGCGACCAAGCACGAACTCCAATCTGGATAATTCTGCCAACACCTAGGTCCAAGGATCTCCGCGCTGCACAAGCATGGCTCCACTGTTCACCATCGAGATTGTCTCTTAGATCTGCATGGGCATCAAACTGAACGATTGTTAAGTTGGAAAGACCGCCTTCCAAAGCAGGATGAGAGATTATCGCCTTCATCTGCACCGGAAGAAGACCGTGTTCACCTCCAAGAATTAATGGAAATATGTCATTATTCGTCAACCATGGACGAAGATGTTCTTCAATCTCTGTAAGTTGCTCCGTGAGCGTCCCGGCCTCAGATGACCAAGGAGCCAATGTTTGGAAGCGGGCCCCAGCAGGAAGGTCTTGAGAGAGACGTGAATCAAACACCTCAACCTGTGATGAGGCCTCAATAGTCGCCATCGGCCCATTCGCAGTACCTTGCCCATAGGATGTTGTGAGTTCGTATGGAATTGGTAAAATCACAACATCCGGATGGCCTTGAGGCTCATCGAGACCGAGGAATGTCATTCGTTCCACCATAGCCCGAGGGGCGAGCACTCAGAGAAGAACATGGCGTTCAAATAGGAGGCATTACGGTTTCAAAGGCCTAAATCGTGTGATTGGTTAAATAGTGCGGCCTCCAATAATACAGTGCTGCGGAGGGATTGAAATCGGTGGAATGACATTGAAAACGCTTACCGATGCAATTCGAAGTCGCGTTGACGAGGAGATGGAGGAGAACGTTGCAGAGAGCATTGCTGAACACGCCCTTGGCTTCTTCGGATTCTCTGACCGCATCATTGACAACGCATTGGAACCAACAGACAGAAACTTGTTCTATCAACTTCAGGACTACGAACTTCTCACCACAGAATCCGAAGAGACCACACTTTGGGATGGTCGAGAATGGAGGATTCATTATTGGAAATTCAAGCCAAAGCGAGTGAGTGAGATTGCTCACCCTACTGCAGTTGAGGAAGAGATTGATCCATATGCTGGCCTCTATGATGAGGTACCAACAGATATTTGGAGAGAACAAGCTGGATTCGAACATGATGACAACGAACCGCTCTTCTAAGCGTCATCACGTCCATCATTAGGATCATACCCCCAATGGATTGAATACGGACCGGAGAGGAATCCAAACCATGCGCCGAAGCATTGCGCTTCTCATGGTCGGAATCCTAGCAATGGGGCTCTCGCCACAAACGCTACTCTCCGCTGAGGATGCGAGTGCTGAAAACCCCTGCACTGTATTTGTTGATTGGAGTGATGGTGTCTCCTTCGAGCACGCCTACCGAATTGTATTCGACGGTTCAACATCTATCGATATCCAATGGGCTGAAATTAAATGGTCTCACGAAAATTCTACGAATGTTATTCATCAGGATAATTCCACAATTGATCTGAACCTAAGTGAACACCGCATTGTGCTACCCACCGGCGTGAATCTATCCGAGACAATCCTAATCGATGTAATTGGAGCAGAATCGAACCTAACTCCACTAGAACAACGCACAACATTGTGTTCAAGGGCCATAGAAGTCACCTATTGGAATCAACCAACTGCAGATCACGAAATAACACGTGCAACTTCTTGGAGTCTTGAACAAAACGGCGTATCTAACGAAGAATATTATCTCGATTTTGTTGGACAAGGTTGGCAACAACGTGACGGTAACCTTCTGACCGCTAATGAACTCGGTTCAGGGAATATTACCATTATCACCGATGACGGTGATACTCGAACTGAAACTGAGCTCGAACTCAGCCGTGTCTGGTTGAATGAGACAATGACTGATACTGTACTCAACGAGCAAACCTTTGAGATGCATGGTAACGGCTCGACAACCTTCATCCTAGTCGATGAAATAGGTTCTGAGACCGTCGCACATATCGATGTTAGGGATTCCTACATAGTACGAACTATCGCTAACGGAATCCCATCAGAAACCGTTCGAATTGAGGGCAGTGGGAATCTAAACTCAAACGGAGCTAACGATGGGGAATCAATCAATATCACTGGAGAGGTAGCAGTCTTCCTCTTCGAACTTGAAACCGTAGATGGGCAAGTCACAAACTCGAATTACAGACTCGAAGCATTCGCAGAAATGCTCCTTATCGATAACAACGATCGATTCCAAATTGATCTCGATGAATTCATTCTTGTCGAACGATGGGAGGATGGAGAACAAATCGAACAACTCTCAAGAATCAAAGGAGATGGGAGTTTCGACTTTGCTGAATCTGAAGATGGAGCAACCATCGTCGTGAACGGAACAGTGCCTGTATTCTGGCTTGAATCTCAGAACGGTTTGACAACCGTAAACACAATCCATATGGATGGAGATATCAGCGGAGATATCGACGGAAGGATTGGCCTAATTGTCGAAATAGTCGAACAAGGACCTCAACAAAATGCAACTGGTGAAACCTTCGATGTGAACGTTATTCGAAGCGAATCATGGCTGAACATCACCCAAGTTACAGGTATTGGATCAAATCTTGATATCGAGGCTGAACATAATCTCACCTTCGATTATCAAGTTCCTGAGGAACACTGGCGAAACAGAACTGTGCGATATCGATACGTCGAAGACGGGGGGCAAGTCAACAATGAGTATCCAGAACGCAGTCCTATCCCTCAGGACTTACCCGAACCTTCCAACGAGTCCATTTTAGGGAGTGTTAACATCAGTCGGGAACTTGGATACGCACCGGCGACTCTAGTACCTGGTGACGCATTAACTCTTGATACAGGCGACACCTTAGTTCTGCATGTAGAAGCAGTGTCTGTCTCGACCGTTAACCTCGATGGACATGTACTCCCTGTAACAATCTGGAACGGTACTTTCGAAGAAGGTGGGATTGCTACAGGGAGTATCATCAACGAAGGTATCCTAGCCGGACTTATCGCTAATGTAACAAGACAAGTTGAAATTGAACTTGAAGAAACAAACCTCACATTCACAGAAACACAAGCACTTGAACGGATTCTCGCTCCATCTATAGTTACTGAAGCAGAGAATACACCACCGACTCTAGAAGAGGTTCGCTTCCAAGAAGGTAGGTTGAACGCTGAAGGTGGAGAAGCTCATATCGAAGTCGTCGTATCAGACCCTGATTGGAACGTTAAATCAGTCCAGGTTGATTTATCTTCAATTGGCCTCGGAACCGTGGTGTTAAACGACATCGGATCAGACGGTGATGACACAGTCCATGACGACATATGGACAGCACATATCCAACATCTTGGAATAGAATATGGCGAATTCAATCTGAACGTAACTATCTCGGATGGATGGTCTACAATTGTCGATCAAGATAATGTCACGATTGACAATTTTGCTCCACGTCTGAAAAGCGTGGAGTATGAACCACAAGTAGTCCGAAGAGGCGATTCAATGGACGTCACAATTGAAGCCGAGGATCTCCATGGTGTTGCATCCGTATCAATTGATTTGCAAAGCAAAGGTGGAAATTTGACCAATTTAGTACAAGGCGCTAATGGAAAATGGTCGGGTTCTATTGTAGTTCCACCAGGGATGTCTCCTGGACTCAATCGATTGACATTTACTCTCGTCGATGAAGAAGGTGCAAGTCGAATAACCGATTTCATTACAGGGTTTTCAGGGGGCAGTGAAACCGCGCCCCAGTTCACTATTCTAAATGAGGGGCCAGCTCTCAATGATTTAGTGATCCTTCGAGATGCTAAAGCCGTAGATGCCCTTCTCGTACCTGATGTTGGAGAGGATTCGATTGAACACATTATCTCCATTCACGTCACAGACCCCGATGGTATTTCAGCGGTCCAAGCACGTCTCGGTACCTTAGCAGCTATTGGAGAAGGCGACGATTGGACTCGACTTGTCGATGATGGAACCAACGGAGATCTAGTGGCAGGTGATGGGAATTACAGTGTCGCAGTGATGACACGTTCCACTATGCCCATAGGAACAATGGATATCGAAATCCGAGGAATTGACAACTTCCTTGAGCCTACACCTGGTGATGACCGCATCTTCTCGGTTACCCTCTCTGATACAGATTCAGAAATAGTGGGTGGATGGACTATTCAAACTGGTATTCTCGTGATGATTGCAATAATTGCACTTCTTGCGATTGGAGGAGTTGGCGTATTCGTCAGCCTTCGAGGGGCCGAGTTCAGCGATGAGGCACTATGAATTTCTCATTAAATCCTCATTAAGAATCAATTTGGAATGCGAGTGCCGGGATTTGAACCCGGGTTCCGACGTTGGCAACGTCGGGTGATAACCACTACACTACACTCGCGGCGTGTCATCGAAATGGCCCGCATTCTTCTATCCATCGGTTAACTATGTGGAGAGCCTCTCTAGGTTCTCAATGATGGTGTCTCTGGTATTTCGGTATACTTCGATGGGCAATCCAACTGGGTCTTCTAGACCCCAATCCTCTGCAATTGGCAACATTGGACATTCAACTCCACAACCCATGCTGATGATCATATCCCACCCTTCAGTATCAATTTCATCAACGGATTTTGGCCTTAGTCCATCAGTACTAACTCCTAATTCTTCCAGTACCGTTAGAGAATTCGCAGCTACAGCAGTGCCAGGATGAGTGCCAGCGGATGCTGCATTATGGCCATAATGTCGAGCCAAGGCTTCCGCCATTTGACTCCTACAGGTATTGCCAACACATACGAATAAGAGGTTCATGGCCAATCTTCTGTATCACCTGATATGAATCGTTCCAATATATTGTATTGAATCATCACACGGATTGAAGTAATGTACTCGCATCGTAGTATCATGGCAGATTCACCAGTATCTACCCACAACCCCTCTGACAATGATGGGGGCGAAGATGCACCGGTGAATGCAGAACAGAAAGCACAGATGGAGCAAGCATACCAACAAATGCGGCGAAAGATGCGGATGTCACAACTCGCGGAAGGTGTTCGTCACAAATTTATGGTACTCTCTGGAAAAGGAGGGGTTGGCAAATCCACAGTCGCTACAGGTCTCGCACTCGCACTCGCTCGCATGGGCCTCAAGGTCGGTCTTCTCGATATCGACATCACTGGTCCAAATGTTCCCAAAATGCTTGGCCTTGAAGGTATACAACTCCACGTTGAAGATGGACAAATCCATCCCGCAATTGGCCCTCATGGTGTGAAGGTCATTTCGATGGCCTTTCTTCTTGAGGATCCTGACAAACCGGTAATCTGGAGAGGACCTATCAAACTCGGTGCTATTCAGCAATTCATCGGAGATGTTGCCTGGGGCGAACTTGACCATCTCATCATTGACTTCCCACCAGGAACCAGTGATGAACCATTGACTGTGACCCAGTCCTTGCCTGACATGGATGGTGTCGTTATTGTTACGACACCTCAAGACGTCGCTTTGCTTGATTCTAGAAAGAGCATCAACTTCTCGAAAACTATCAATCTCCCCGTACTAGGCGTCGTCGAAAATATGCGTGGTTATTCACTCTCGGGAACGGCAAGAGATAGCGATGGTGAACCACTCAGAAAAATCAACATCGATGTAGCCGGCCCATCTGGACAAACTATCGAGACTGTGACAGGGAACGACGGAGAATGGACTGTGAACCTTGACTTGTTCAAATCGGGCGGAGGTGAAGCGGCAGCCAAAGAGATGGATGTGCCTTTCCTTGGGTCGCTACCATTTGATCCAGGATTCGTCCGAGGGGGAGATGATGGAGTACACCGAATCATCTCAGAACCAGATGGAGCTGCTGCTTCAGCATTTGAGAACATTGTAACTCGGTTGATTGAGACACTTGAGTCCGACGACGATGAAGGTGTGACAATTATCTGAGGAAATAAAACCTCGATTCACCCTCTCCTTCAATAAGAAGTAATGTTGGCCTATACTCATGAGCGCAATCGCGAAGGACACAGTGGCTACCGTCCACTACACTGGAACTCTTCCTGATGGAGAAGTATTCGACAGCAGCCGAGATGGTGAACCGATGACTTTTCTCGTCGGACATAAAAGAATGATTCCAGGGTTTGAAGAGGAGTTAATGGGCGCTGCGGCTGGTGAAACTCGTGAATTCACTCTACCACCTGAGAGAGCCTATGGGGAGCGTGACGATGCTGCAATTATGAAGGTTAAACGAGACCAGTTTCCACCGGATTTGGATCTCAAACCAGGACTTATGATGATGACACAAACTGATCAAGGTCCAATGCCCTTGACAATCTCTGAAATCAACGGAGATGAGATTACAATTGATTTCAACCACCAAATGGCTGGAAAGACACTTACCTTCAATGTCGAAGTTATGGATGTACGAGATGCAACTCAGCAAGAGCTCCCGGATGATTGCGGCCCAGGCTGCGGCTGCAACTGATTTGTAGAGAGTGCAGGGAGCAGGATTCGAACCTGCGAAGCATTCTGCAGCGGATCTTGAGCCCGCCCCCTTTGACCACTCGGGTACCCCTGCGCATGCTTCGTTCAAACGGCATCACGCTTGAGGGTTGCGAAGTTATTCCTCATCATCATCGTCTGGAAATCGATTTGGAGGCGCCGGCCAAGATTTAGGTCGAGCCGGTGGGGTTTCTGGTAACGGTATGTCATCTTCATCATCGTCATCCCAATCCTCTGCAGCAGGATTTCTTTGCACAACTATACCAATAAGGAAACCAAAGCCTGTGAACACTATCACAAGTAAGCCAATTGAATTCAAATCTCCTTCAACAACAGAATCAAAAAAGCCACGTTGAGAATCGGGGTCCACCACCTCGATGGCTGGAATCATAGTTCCATTCTCGATGTCACCATCAAGGACTGCAAGTAAGAGCATTTGACCAACTGCCCATGTTTCCACCTCAAAAGATTCACGAACAGAACCTCCAGGCATCAATTCAATCGTAGTTCGATTCTGCTCAATCCATCGTTCAATTGGACCATCTTGCTTCCAAGCCAAGAGAGTTACTTCGACTGATCCACCTTCATTTCCAGTATCACGAATCCATAGATTGACATCTACAAAACGGTTGAGATGTGCAGGCTGAGGATTAACGGAAATGGGTTCAATCTTAGGATCAAACCAAACCACTCTGAGAACAGGTGCCCGTGGCTCGTACTGGCTTCCAATACCTTCTACAGGATTGCCAGCAAGATCTGTAAACGTCAACCAGACTACTAATTGGTCCCCATCCTCAAGATTCGCTGGATCAATTGTGGAAATATCAACGGATTCAGATACACCATAGACCGGGCCTTGTCGCTGAACCGGACCAATCGATTCGTAACCCACGGAACCGGGTAAATCAACTCCAAATCGCCTGAAAGTCCAATGTAAATCAATCTCCTCCTCAGCAACCCCTCCTTCATCAAGAATAGAGAAGGATACCTGTTGTGTTTTGAGACCATTTGTCTGGACTGCAGCCAAACTGGTCTGAAGGAATTCAATTCGAGGGGCTGTGCGATCGACAACAACGTCGATGTCATGGCTACCCCATGCAATTTGCCCCGTAGAGTCCAAACGAATACGAATTACGCCTTCAGAATCGATTTCCATCTGAGGAAGAACGACGACGAATTCGACAATGCCATTCTCATCGACTGTACCATTAACAGTGACTCCAGGGGTTGTCTCAAGATTATCATCAAAATGTGGGTCTACCAAGACATTGCGGCCCACAGGTGGAGCCGAAAGTGGAGCTCCATTACGCTCATGTACCATCTGAAGTCGACACAATAGAGCATCTCCATCCCATGCGTGTATAACGCCGGAATTGATGCGACCGAATGGAGCAGTTAGATCTTGAACTTCGATTACCTGCCAAGATGTTCGCTGATCTAAGATCCAAGTAAGATCAGCAAGAGTTAGGAGACCTAAATCTAGAGTCTGTTCATCCTCAATTACTGTGATACTAGGCACACTGCTGGACAAAGTCCAGTCAAACGGAGCATTTTCTCCAATAGCAAAACTGAGATTCAACAATCCACGATTCCCCGAAGAATCGCTTGGTATGAACTCACTACCCATCGGTATGAGAGTGCTGCTTGCAGGTGCTAACAATTCTCCAAGGAGGGGACGATATAGCAAATGGCCGGCTTCTTCACCTGCTCCAGATAGCCAAAAATGAATCTCGTCAATAGATGTGAAGCCGTTCTCATCCTCTACTACAAGGCTCACCGTATGAGTTGAGGCATGTAAGAGGGAACCCTCGATATGATCCATGGATATCTCGTTTCTTTCTATACGAGTCGGCCGATCTTCAGCGAGTGTAAAGGTTGCAAGATCAGCGTGGAGACCAGGGCTACCTCCCCCGATGAACGAGCGTCCAGAGGCATCCAATCCTGTCAAATAGACGGATACAATTGCTCCATCGGCACCCATAGTTATATCCAAAATACCAAGATCAATTCGTCCGATTTCATGAGCATTGAATGGAACGGCAATAGGACGAGAATTGTATTCATCGGGTTGAGGGATTCCATCTCCATCTAGATCGTTAGTATTCTCAATCCATGAATGGATTTGGATTGTACGGGAAAGTGATTCATCCTCGTCAACCTCTACACTCATCACCAAAGGACGTGATAACGACCAAATGTCTTGGTCGAGAGGACGTTGTATACCACTAATATCAGCAAGAAGGCGCCCAATCAAAGGTGCACCTCGATCAATCCGGAACTGGCCCGGGCGATCTATTAGCGTGTTATCCAAAGCTTGGTTGCGAATCTCTTGAGCCGGGCCTACCCGTGTCATACGAGCGCTGATATTCCAAACAGATTCAGATGATCCACCCTCAACATCAGGAATAGAGATAATCGCAGACCATGAACCATCAGTCTCGACAGGACCTGCCGGGAAAGACCAATTATAATCCTCCATCTCAATCGTTACAGCCACCGCAGCAGAAGATTCGGGAATATCTCCTACTATGCCCTCAAACCTTACCAATCCGCTCACCTCTATTGGTGAGAGAGGACTGAGATGAAGAGGATATCCGTATACACCTGAATCCATGAGGCTACGATCAAGTGAGTCAACAGCAGTTAAGCCAACTATTTCCATATCGTTTTCAATTCCATTCAATCCACCAAGACCTATGGTCGCTACATCAGGCCCCCAAGTCCGGTTCAATGAATCGAAGGCTTTCGCATGAATTCTGACCCACTCCGCATCATCAATACTCCAATCCATAGTCAAGGGCCAAGTAATACGGTAGCTGAAAGGGCGATGCTCCACTATAGGAGTGGAAATCGTGAATCCTGAAGACTCGATTGTTTGAACCGATTCTATATTCAACGGATCAAGAACGAAGGATGGTCGAGATGAAATTCCACTAATCTCCAATTCAAGATGGATTCTATCGATTTCATCTACATCGAAAAGGTGGTGATGCTCAGTCACGACATCAAAGGATACCTCTGGAACAATTGTAGTAGGATGAAGGAGGATTTCATCAGTCATGAGAGGACTCTGTATTACATGGCCATCGAGAATCAGTCCTCCACCACCTTCTTGTGCGATTTGAACTGGAATAGGCAGCTTGGAGGAAAGATTAGACCCTGAAGATGCTGCATTAGCTATTTCTGCGAGACGGTAATTCTCTATTGAAGGGCCGAGATTGGATATGTTTGAGATTATGTGCTGATCCACTCTAAGCAAGGTTACTGAACCCGTAAACTCCTGATCCGCTGTAATCTGAAAAACAACATCTCGAAGCGGCATTTGATGAGAGGGGCCGAGTACCAATTGTCCAACGGAAGATGATTGACCCTGACGGAGTTCAGCGCCGCTCATACTAATCATGGAGAAATCACCAGCCGACATAGTCCTCGACCATGATCGTTGACCGAGATTTACCGTCATCGTAACATCAGTACCGGTATGAGCGCGCATCATCATAGTCGCTGAACGCCAATCAGCATTATCGACTAAACTCATGCGAATTGTACCATTAATCGACGATGCGTTTGATTCCAGACTCGATCCCTGTGTCAATCCATATGGAAGAGCATTATCTGAATCATCAGCGGGCCAAGACCACTCAACAAAACCATCAGACAGAACATCAATCTCAGGACCGAAAGAAGGGGTCGTAAGATGAGGATATACTATCAATTGCTCTAAATCCGAACCCGGTTGGAAATCTAACACAAATGCAAGAGTGGTGGCAGGCCTGAAGAGGGAAACTGTGCCATTATTAATCATCGAAGAGTGTACGGAAATTCCGTCTGCAAAGACCTCGATCATTACTCCTGCAGAAATTGATTCAAGATAGAAAGATTCGATGCGACGCTCAGAAACGATAGTTGGACCCTCAACGCGATGTGTCATGAAAGTCGGATTCTCAATCCTCCCCTCCACTTCATGCACAATCAAAGGAGGGCTTACATCCCATCCTGTTGCAGATGCAGCTTGACCTGTAAGGAAGCGGCTGCCGTTAATCGCCACCTGTTCGATACGTGGTGTCCGGTGCTCATCCATCGTCTCCATTTCAATTCGGACATGAATGCCTAAACTCGAGTTGAAAGATGTCAATCCGTAAAGATCAGCAAGATGAACTGGAAGGGACCGATTCTCCATTCCGAGAATCGGTATGCCCTGTGAATCAAGTATAGATGCCTTGACAGATGTTCTATTCGGCACGCTTCCTAGAACATCAACTGACCCCCATCCTAAGGAATCAGGGGCTTGAATCAATGGTGAGGTCCACGTACCATTCTCTCGGAACACATCTACTGTAATGCCGACGTTATCCACATACCACCCACTGGATTCAAAGTAGGTATCTGAAAAAAATGTGAATCGGAGCATCACACTCTGGCCTGCTAAATGGCTCATATCTGCTGTTTTGGTAACAAAACTAGTGTTAGTTCCACAACCACCACCTTTGACTCGAGAGCCATCCCAAGCCATCTGTCCATAAAATGGACTGAGGGTGTTGTTGTACTGCATTGAATCATACCAATCGACAATATGGGACCCGAAATGAGACCAAGAGTGTCCATGGTCAGTCGAGATGTAGAGCGCACCACCATCCCAACCGCTCTCAGCACAAATGAAGTGATCAAATCGTAGAGTTGCTCGACTCCCGTAAGGGATAGGAATTGATGGTGATTCTAAATGAGAATACGAATTCTGTCGATAGGCCGCATTCAACAGAATACCAGCTCCATTACCGCCACCAGGGAATGATGTAGGGTCTGGTCCAGTACTATTCAGTTCACCAAATTCCCAACCATATCCAGCCTCGGTCCTAATGTTCCAATCTATCGGCAACAATTTTGCATCCTCAAAGGATTCAGTCTCTGCCCACGGACCATTCATCCCTTGATTTGAGATATGTCTCCACTGGTTCACCTTACCAAGAACAACAGAGGAATGATTTGCAGTTGAGGTGTCGTTAAACCTCCATACTGCATGTTCAATTTCCGTCTGACCGGAAATCTCGACAATTCTGACATCATCCAACATGAGTCCTTCTGGAGGGTCGATTGTCAAGCCACCAAAACCAGTGCCTCCAGTTGGATCAGATTGGAAGCGGAAGCGTATCGATACCGTTGTGTTATATCCATTCGGAATCGCATGCTGAAGTGATACCCAACCGTTCGAATCATCGATGATAGTAGTTCCATTCACATAGACGCCGTGTCCAGGAAGTCCAATCAGTGGAGTTATGCCTGTCCAATTGATTCCATCTGTACTCATCTCAACATGCCAATTGTCGTAAATGTCCCCTTCCATGTCAAAATCTGCAGCATACTGGAGAACAATGGGGCCATTGACAGAAGAGAGGTCTGCTTCCATGACCAAAGCAGCATTTGCATCAGCAGCATATTCCCCGTTCAAGTTGCCATGGAACCATGCCCCTGGTGCATAGCCGTCGTTACTCACCTGAAGGCGATCTACGAACCATCCAGGTCGATCGATGGACTGTGTAATCGGCGTCCACACCACAAGTCGGAAACGAAACGTGCTTGCATTGACAATGTCCGGATGTTCATCTAAAACGAAAGAGGAACGAACCCAACCACTCGCATTAATAGAAGCCCATGCTGGGAATCCAGAGCCGTTCGCTCCATTTGGAATCGGGGCAGAGGTCGATACTGTGTTCCCATAACCCTGCTCAGGTTCAATCCAAGACCAATTAGAACCACCATCAAAAGAAACCTCTACCCAAGCTCCTGCTCCGGCCCCAGCCTCATCAGAATCAGTCCAAAGATGGAACCAGTGGTCCATTGTGAAAGTTAGATTCTCCACATGTGCTGGAAGTGTCCAGTCCGGACCGGTTAACCACGAATGTGTACCTGGACTGATACCGAGATTCGGTTGAGTCATGGCAACAAATGTACCGTCTGAAGCGAATCTTGGGGCATGACCTCCTCCATTGGTCCGTGCAGTCATTGACTGCCCGACAGAATTGTTGATGTTGACTACAGTTCCATTTAGAGTAGATACATCAGTGATTTCCCAAACACTGGTTGTTCCACCAGGAACCCAAGCCTCGAAGCGGCGATGAAGGTTCTCAAAGTCGTGAATTCTACCATGATTGTCAGCGTTCGATAGACTTAGATCTCCGGTGAATAACGAAGATGATGCATTATGATGCGAACCATGAGAGAAATTTCGGCCAGGAACGTCACTCTCCCAACTAGGAACGGTGAAGATATCACTCCCATCCGAATCTACTGTAACCCATGCATTGGTTACTGTTCCATTAGTCTCAATGCTAAACCCTTCAACGGTTGCATCATCCAATAGCATACTTCCTGGACCCGTCCAAGGAACATCACCAGCAGAGACAACTGAGGCCATTGGGCCTAGACTCATCATCACCATGAGGGCCACGAGAGAAAGCGCAGATGCCTTCCCGCGTGTGGGGTCCATGGTAGGCTAGCCATCCACAATCGTTTCAATCGTCCGGCCTTGCGTTCTCTTGAACTAAGAACGAATGGTTCATGAGTCGGGCGGATTGACTGCAAATGGATGGCGGTCACTAGTTCTGACACCGGGGTCGTTTCCCCGTTGAGCGACCAAGCCGCTCAAGAGATTGAATCAAGGCTCATCAGTCTCCAACGATCACAGGCAGACAAAGAGCTCCCGCTCCCTTTACCCAACTCCAAATTCTGGGAATTGGTAACCCAATTAACTCAGAAAATCGAGATTGAAATGGATGAGGCGCGTAGGAAAGAGGGTTGGAACACGAAAACTGACCTAATCCGCAAACGAATGCGTACTATCCGCTGGGCTATAGGATCCCTTACTCAACATCGTCTGAACGGATTTGCTCGACTAGCCACCATGCGAACCTTACTCCAACGAGAAGGAAACGCTCCTGAACCAAATTGGGAACAACATGGACCTGCAGAACGTGCATTCTACGAAAGCGTCTGTCGCTCCATCGAGATTTTCCAAAAGGACATCGATTGGGACACCTTACAAAATGGAATCACTACGCCAATTATCGAAGTCCCCAATTCTGGCGTCGCTCCATTGACTGATTTCATTCAAGAAGATGTGAACGAACAGACCGTTGCAACTGAATCCTTGAAAGAAGATTTGGCACCACCTCCTGAAATCCACATTGACGAGGGATGGGAAGATGACGATGATTTGCAGCCTACTTCATCAGTCCCAGATGGATTTCGTCGAATTCGGATGTTACAAGATCTTCCCGAGCCAATACTCGGACCTGATGACAAACCTGTTGATCTCTCAGTAGGAGACGTTCACGTGTGTCCAAACTTGTTGGCTGACGCATTAATTGGTGGCGGAATGGCAGAACCAGCGGATTTGTGATTCTAATCAATTGACTTGACGTAGATTAATTTCTATAGTAACTGAATCTGGAATTGGAATCTTGATAATCTCTCGAATTGCGTTCTCATCTTTTGAGGAATTCGTCCTGAGCTCAATAAGGCGGCGATGAATGCGCATCTCCCAATGATCATACGTCTCAGAACCCTCACCATCTGGTGACTTTCTGCAAGGAACCGTAAGACGACGAGTCGGGAGAGGAATTGGCCCTCTCATCTTGACACCTGTTCGATCACTAATCTCTTTGACAACATTTGCAACTTTGTCGACCGCAGCATGGTCCTCGCCGGTCAACTTAATCGCAGTGATAATAGGCATGGGAATCCGACTCCGAACTCCTCATTGACCAATCATTCACTTCTTCTCAATCTTCATGCAGACGCCAGCAGCGACGGTCTTACCCATGTCACGGATTGCGAAGCGAGCAAGTTCTGGGAATGAGCCCATCTCTTCGATAGCCATAGGCTTGGTCGGAGCGAATCGAATAAGAGCAGCATCACCTGACTTTAGGAAAGCCGGGTTCTTCTCCTTGGTCTTGGCATTCTCAAGAAGTTCAGCGAAGCGAACTGCGACCTGAGCAGTGTGTGCGTGGAATACAGGTGTATAACCGGCACCAATTGCCTTGGGGATATCCATGAGCTGAATCTGTCCGACAAAGGTCTCGTCATGACGAACGAAGGTTGGCTCACTGTCTGCGTATCCAGCAACGTCACCACGGCGGATGTCGGTTGCTGCGAGTCCACGGACGTTGAAACCAACGTTGTCACCAGGCTCTGCCTTTGCAACCTGCGTGTGGTGCATCTCAATCGACTTGACCTCAGCGGACTTCTGGGACGGGTTGAATACAACGTTCTTACCGACGTTCAGAACACCGGTCTCGATCTTTCCAACAGGCACAGTACCGATTCCACTAATCTTGTAAACATCTTGAATCGGAAGGCGGAGAGGCTTGTCAACAGGCTTAGAAGGCTGCTGCACAGCATCGATTGCTTCGAAGATGGTCTTGACATCCTTGCCATTGAAGGTGGTTCCCTTCCACCAGCCCATATTCTCAGAGACGTTGTAGAGATTCTCTCCATTGAATGAAGAACAAGGAATCTTTGGAACATCTGCAGGATTGAAACCTGCCATCTTGAGGAGGCCATCGACCTCGTCGCAGACCTGCTTGTACTTATCCTCAGAATAATCAACACCGCTGATGTCCATCTTATTGACGTTAACAATAAGTTGCTTGACACCGAGAACGCGAGCAAGGAAGGCGTGCTCCTTTGTCTGCGCGTTAACACCGTCATTTGCAGCACATAGGAGAACTGCAGCATCAGCCTGACTGGTTCCGGTAATCATATTCTTGACGAAGTCACGGTGACCAGGTGCGTCGATGATGGTATAGTACCAGTTAGGTGTGAAGAACTCCTTGTGAGCGACGTCGATTGTGATTCCACGCTCGCGCTCCTCCTTGAGACCGTCCATGACATAAGCGAGGCCGAAGCCAGCCTTTCCAGACTCAGCTGCAAGCTTCTCATTCTTGTCAATGACGTGTTGCTCGATGTGGCCGCTGTCGAGGAGAAGACGACCGACGGTCGTGGACTTCCCATGGTCGACGTGACCAATAAAAACGATGTTCAAGTGTGGCTTGTTTTTGTCTTCCCATTGCGATCCCATGTGGTTCACTCCTGTGTTAAGCAACGCGGCGACAGTGGGGGCGTATATCAAGCCTATCATCGGATATCCGTAATTTAAGGGCCTGAAATGGGGTTACTGCTAACGCCAAGTCACTTGTAAATGAGTTCGATGGCGAAATTGATTACATCTGCCGCGTGGGTTCTCTGATTACGAACCTCTACTGTATATTCTCCATCAAGATACTCCTCAAAATCCCCACCAGTAAGTTGGAGCCAGAGGCATCGATTGTTCCCAGTGTCACAATCGTCTCCATACGTCATTTGCTCATCTGTAACCCCAGTAGTGTCACGAACCTCTTCACCAGTCTCATTCTTGACGAATAAATCGAAGCGATTGTGGCACACATTATTGGTACAGGTAACGAAATCATCGTCCTCGATTGGATAAGTAATCTTGAGTTTGACATATCGAATTGTGTTCTTCACTTCATCGTCATCAACAACAGGGAAATCGAATGAGGACACATTTCCAGAGCTCCCCCTACGATCTAATTCAAAATCACTCCATACGCCTCTGTAATTGATGTACACTAGAGATGTGTCTTGGTCAGTGAAACCATTGTTATCGGTCACGGTAAGTGATATCTTGTGCTCACCAGCTGACATGGACATCCAATCATAAGTCTCGCCTGACGCATCAGCATCATTCATTGGGTCTCCGTCGCCATCAGAGTCAGTGTAGGCATCAAGGTCCCATGCATAATCCGTCAAGTACTCCTCTGCATAACAATCGGAATCGTCTGGATCACAACCAGCCCAAGATGCGCTCCCATCAAGAATGAGAGTTGTCGATATATCGACGTCTCGATCTGATATCTCTCGGTCGGGCTCACATACCCATTGGAGAATGTACGTTCCAGTCTTAGCATCTTCTCCTTCACAATCACCGTCTTTCTGACCATTGATTTCTGCATGTGGGAGGCGAGCATTGGAATCTGCGACAGTGATGTCCTTCGTTAGCGATGCTTCGTATTGAGTATCTGCAACGGTAAGAGTGACCGTGTATGTTCCAGAAGTGGTGTAAATATGACTCGTGGTGAGTCCCGTACCTACGTCACCATCACCGAAATCCCAAGTGAAAGTTAGAGAATCACCATCCGGATCACTGCTTCCCGCTGCATCGAAAGTAACGGATTCCTGAGCCTTAACAGTTCCAGATGGAGTGATGTTCATTGCAACCGTAGGAGGCGAGTTAGACGAAAGGCTCTCAAGACAACCTGCAAGAGGCAGACATACCACGAGCAAAGCAAGCATAGATGCGCGAAGAAGACGGCTCATCATACCTGCGTGCATTCCCGGTCCCTATCAGGCATTCGATTCATAGATACCCAAATATGTCGTTCCGATTACATCCATGAATCCAGCGTTCCTTGCTTTGATCCTTGGAGTAGTTCCTTCTCATTCCAACCAAATACCTCAGTGATTCGGCCCATCGCTGTTGCTATTCTCTTAGCATAATATTCCGGATCGAAATCAGTTTGTATCTCTCCTGTTTCATCTTCATGCCAATCCACAACCGACATAGGGCTACTATTTCCATCAATAACGAGATATCCTACTTTCATACCAGGGGTGAAATTGAGACCTCGTTTTTGGCGTTGTTTTGCCGCTGAAACATAAGGTAGGCCATCTGGATTCTTGTAAGCACGTGTGAAATACACTGAACCATCCTTTCTGAGATGCCCCTTACAGGAACGGCTAATGACAAGATCCTTAGGAGCGACATCACGGTTACGAACACGTTCAATCAAGGCACGGATATCTTCGACCGCCTGTATAGTCTCACCGGCGAGAATACTTTCGAAGGAAGAAGTCATACAATTCGTTAGAATTACGAAAGAATCCGAGCGCCGAACCTCATAACCGCGAATGAGTAGATCCTCCTCAGGCCAAACCACTTGGCCGAAGTATCGCTTCTTCGCCCCATGACTGAACATCGCTGAAAGAGCTGCTTCGAACTCAAGTTCTGCACCTGCCTTTGTGAATCGTCTAGCTAAGGACTGTCCGAAATCAACAGTCTTGTTACGGGCTCCCTCAAACAATTCTCGGCCCTCTTCGCCTAATTTTGGGATGCGGGTAGGAATTTCTGAATCGATGGGGGCCGAAATGAAAATCGAATCAGTATCACCGTATACTACTCGTTGCTCTTCCTCTTCCAAAGTGGCGATTACACCCCGAATATTGGAACGTGCCCACGCAGTAATCGATGCACCAATATCTTGGTGCGTGAATCGATAAAAGGATGAGGCGAAGACGCCATAGAATGAGTTCATCAGGATCTTTACAGCGAATTGTAGGCGATCGTGAAAGAAGGCTGTCATCTCGTCACCCTCACTTCGGGCCACTTTCATGGCTTCTTTCTGCCGATCACGCTCTTCCATCAATTGTTGTAGAAGACGTGGCACAAGGCCACTTCGATGGCTACGTCCAAGGTATGCTGTTCCATCGGGTGCAACATATACATCATCTGATGGTGCATCCTTAGTATCAATTCGGGTGGTGAAGCAGATGTTTTTCTCAATCATTATCGATGGATACATCGACTTGAAATCGAGCACAGCAATCCAAGGGTGCAATCCTGAATCCACATCTTGGACATGGCCACCAACAATTTGATCACGCCGTGGACCAGTGCGAGTACGTGGAATTGCAACTTTCTCTCGGTCTGCGAGTCGGATCATCAGAGAATCAATCCACTGACTTGTAGTTCCACCAACTGCGCGTTGGAACGGTATACGGGCTACTGAAGCCAGTGCCTCCTTACTTCGAATCGCATGAATTGCATCAAGAATTTGAATCGGGAGGATTGTGTCCATTACACAATAACGGAGTACCTCATCGGGCCGTTGGGCCCACTCCTCATCCATTCTACTTGCATCAATGTCCATCTTACGCAGTTCAGGACGATCTGGGAACAAGAGTTCAGAAACGAAACGTAACGATTCACGCTGAGGCCTCAGTGCCATTCTCGCTTCCCACCAAGCATCCATCACCGTCCGTCCACTAATCGACCACCTTCTTGACTGCGAACGCGACGGAATCGCTCGCGTCGAACCATCCGCTACAGGGTCACGGCCCCATCCAAACATATCCAAAAATAAACCCGGGTCTTTGCCAGAGATATCTTCAGCACGTTGGTCGATTCTTGGTAAATCGAAATTATCAATATTGTACCCTGTTAGAATATCAGGGTCCTCATCACGGATGAGACGTGTCATCCCTGCAAGGATGTCTCGTTCATTTCCTTGGAAAGTGTGCTCTGTTTGTATCCCCGCACGATCAATAACTATCGCAGCACACAGAATCTTCGATTCAATTACGCTCGTCTCAAGGTCAAAGGAGGCTGTGACAAAGGGTGCTCTAAACGGCTCTGTATCTCTCAAGTCACCTATTTCGCATTGAATCACAATATCTGTCGAATAAAGGCCACTTCCACCTGAATTGCGGATAGAATTGGCCGCCTGTAATGCATCAACATCACCAAATCTAGAGACGAGGTCTTTGGGTGCACGGCCTCTGGCATGAATAACAGAACCTGATACGGCCATATGAGGCCCAAGATCAAGGTCGAGGAAAAGACGCATGGGGAAGACGATGTCCGCACTCGTAACAAGCCAGCGCTCCGCAAGTAGGTCGCGTAACTTCGGGACTACATTAGGCTGAGTTACATCCACTCTCCAGTGCGGCCGTGACCCTTCTTCACACCACAAAATCTCAGAATCATGGATACCCACAACTCGCCTATCCTTTCGAACTTCTTCCAACCACGATTCCAAACGATCTTGAGGAGTGTTATCGGGTGCTGAAATGACTACGAATGGATGGAGACCATGGACTAACAACGTCACTGAATGGCCGGCTTCAGCCCGAGCGTGAGCCACAAGAACGGTGCCCCCTCCACTCTGAGCTTGATAGGATACATCGATGATACAGATACGGCCCTGCCACACCGTCTCTTCATCGCCCATGGACTCCATTAAACGCGGGCAGTCATGAACCTACCCGGATTCAAATGGAATTTATCTCAGGGAATCGTTGATAGACACTAGCCTTCACCTCGAGTAACAGGCTCACCGCTTGAGTAGGTCATGATAATGGAATTTGATTGGGACAGTCTCACATTTTCATTCACTGCTACCGATACTATGTATCGAAACGTAGTGCCTGCAGGTGAAGAATGGGGCGGAGGGGAATTAATTCCCTTTGGCGACATTGAGATCTCTCCGGCGGCAGGGGTCCTGAATTACGGCCAAGGCATCTTTGAGGGAATGAAGGCTCAACGAGCAGATGATGGAAACATTGTCCTCTTCCGTCCTGACAAGAATGCGGCACGATTCGCAGAAGGTGCAAAGCGTCTCGGTATGCCTCCAGTCCCTGAATCATTGTTCCTTAATGCTGTGGAATCAGTGGTGAAAGCTAACCATCGGTGGGTTCCCCCTACTGGGCGTGGGGCGCTTTACATTCGACCTGTGCTTTGGGGAAGTGGAGCTATTCTAGGCGTAGCTCCTGCTCCAGAATTCACCTTTATGGTCTACGTGTGCCCCGTGGGACCTTACTTCAAGGGAGGTATGTCTCCGATTAACCTCAAAGTCTCTGACGAATACCATCGCGCTGCTCCAGGTGGCTCGGGTGGAGTTAAGGCAATTGGAAACTATGCACCTGGAATGATGCCTTCGAAAATGGCAAAGAACGAGGGATATGCCGAAATCATCTATCTTGACGCTGTCGAGCATAGATATGTCGAAGAGGTGGGTGCTGCGAACTTCTTCTGCGTCAAGGATGATATCATCTACACTCCAGATTTGACTGGGACAATCTTGCCTGGAATCACTCGAGCTAGTGTGATTCAAATCGCTCGTGATTTAGGACATGAAGTACGCGAAGAACGCGTAGATGTAGATATGGCCCTAGATGCTGATGAAGCATTCTGTGCAGGGACTGCTGCTGTAATCTCTCCCATCGGTAGCATAGAACATGGACATAAAATGGCACACTATTGCAACGGAGACGTCGGTCCTGTAACAAGAAAACTCTACGATGCTTTAGTGGACATCCAGTTGAAACGTGCACATGATCAACATGGATGGATTAGAACTGTTGAAGTATGATTCAACGACGGTTCTGACGACGCTTGTTCTTCTTGGGATGAGACCTCTTCTTTGCCTTCCTCTGTGAACGTGCTGAGCGATCGCCCTTCCTAGGTCCACGCTTACGTTCCTCATCCGCCTTCTCCTTGGCTTCTTGGTATGTGGCAGCTAATCGAGAGCCAATAGCCCCCATCAACTCCTCCTTACTATTCGTACCTGCAGCAGAATGTGCATCTTTGGTAGACAGAACTAGGTAACCTTCCTTCGCTCTTGGGCGCTTCGGATGCGAGTAATTCGCTTCACGCTTCATCTTACGAATCCCGAGAGAGCGAGCTGCTAAAGCGATGGAATCAAGATCTGGTTTAGGAATCGCGTTTTTGACACTGACACGGCGGCCTTCTGAACGAGATAGGCGTACATCGAAGTATCCGGTCCAGACCCGAATTCGAGATGCATCGCCACTCATTCAATCAACTCTGTTTGGAATGTATTCGACGACCATCATGAGGTCTTCGCTCATTCGTCGATTACGACGCCGCTGATTACGCCGTCCATACCAGGGCGGCTCGTGATACGTACTCGACCAAGTTCAGTCTCAACAATCGCCCCCTTAGTCAAGATATTACGTCGAACATAGTTTGGATCTGCTCCGTTCTCGACAACATTGGTCATCTCAACACGCTGAGTCTTTCCAGAAGAATCGGAGACATTGATCATATTCTCCTTCAGCACACGAACGGTAACATTGCCACTACGCTTGCGATAGACCTTGGTCTGGCGATTTTCATCGATGAACGCAAATTGTTTCTCACTGGAAATCTCACTGCGGCGCTTACCACGGTAACGGTTAGGACGCTTGAGACGAGCTCCGCTGGGCTTGCGTCGAGAGATGCCGTGCCATTGTGCCATGAGTTCATCGCCTCCGGAATCGGCCGACCGACTCCCCTTATTTCAAAGAAGCGTTGCAACACTATCTACTATTGAGCGCTAATATGGAGATGTAGACGACTGATACATCGGCCATCCTGATGTAATTCTGCAACGATTTCATCTCCTGATTCAATTGGTCCCACACCACTTGGCGTGCCGGTAAAAACAAGGTCGCCAGGCTGTGGATTGAAGCGGTTCCCAAGTGCTTCGAGTATACGATCGATACTGTGAATCATCATCATGCTCGAACCTTGTTGCCGTATTTCTCCGTTGACAGACAACTGCAATTCGAATACCCCGGCATTGTAGGTGCTCCATGTACCATGGGGTGCCGAATTGGGGAAGCCTTTGGCATCGCTCCATGGTAAACCATCCCGTTTTGCAATCGCCTGTTCGGTACGATTTGTTAGATCTATGCCGACACATACTGCATCTGGAAAGCCATTTTCACCAATCCTAAACACTAACTCTACTTCATGATGAATAGTACATTTTGGATTAGGATGACTTATTTCACCAAAACCGTCGTCAAATGAGAGAATACTTGCAGGAGGCATAAGGAAGAATAGAGGATTGTTCGATGGTTCTGAACCCATCTCCTCCGCATGGGCATGATAGTTCCGTAGGACACCCCAGCCCATTGCCATGCCAATAACCGTGGGGAACTGCATTACAGGTATTGCGGTGAAGGCGGGACATTCATTGGACGTCAAAAAGAGGCAGGGGCATGGCAAAGCGTAGGATGAGGAAGAGGAAGCCCGTACGACTGAAGGTCGTACGACGCATCCTTGATTCTCTGAATGAGAATCTGAATATCGAGGATAACTTCTCAGATGTATTCCTTGAAATCGCTGAATTTGGAGATTTGAATCTCCTTCTCGGAGATCGTATTCCCCTCGTGATGACAATCGATCGTCCGGAGGATCTAGGCGATGTTGAATCAGTGATCTTTCCCACGCTTCGTGGGCTCTTACGCTGGAATCTTGAGGTTGGATGGTGTGCTGTCGATAGAGGTGCAATTCCATTTCTAATGAATGGCGCAGACTGTATGGCAGCGGGTGTACAGATGGTAGACCCGGCCATCAAACGTGGCGATTTAATCTGGATTCGAGATGAAGAACATGGAAAACCAATTGCAATGGGCTGGTCATTATTAGATGCTGAAGAGATGAAGACTTCCACTAAAGGTAAGGCACTCAGAACAATACACTGGATTGGTGATGATTTGTGGGAAGTTGAGAGTTAACAACAGTCTAGCAACAGGAATGGAAAATCGTTGAATAGGTCGAGTAACACGAATATGTGCATGAGGGCGCTGGTTGCACTTGCAATGATTATGATAATCGTCTCCGCCACCACTGTTGCGGCTGCGTCGAAAGGTGGCGTCAACGAATCATTTAGCGACCTTTCAGACACTGGAATTGATAGTGTGGATTCGCCTTCAATCTTTAGTCAAAAGGAGGATTTTGTAATCCGTGTAAATCTCAATGAAAGCTCAGACGCAGTGAAAGTATACGTAACCACTCAAATTTGCGTAAACACCGGACTCTGCTATCCTCCTGAACAGATTGAGATGGTAACTGAAGATAATATCACATGGACTAGCACAGTATCCTCCATGACGGATCAGACCTACGTGAATTGGAATCTCATGCTTGAAAATGCCTCTGAAGAACAGAAGAAAATCCCTGATACTGGATTCGGCTGGAAAGTTTGGTCCGATTGCTGGAACGATGGCGATGGTTGGGGCGGTGAAGCCTACGAAGGTGGCGATAGTTGCGTTGAAAACAATACTGAAGATACTAGTACTGTCCCCACAGTGGGACTCGCTGGAATAATCTCAGTACTCGTAATAGCAGCAATCATTCGTCATCATTGATGGTAACGTGTTCGATAAATCGAGACAAGCAACGTCTTGCTTCTATCCCCCAAGCTTGAATCATCACACAAGCTCTACAACCATCTGCATCGATTTGGCCCTCGCTCAACCCTGGTGATGCAAGATCACTGGGGACAAACGGAAGGCGGACCGCGTTCTCAAAGATGAGTTGAACTGCGTCTTCATCAATCACCACGGTCAATCCTTGAACTGTGAGTTTACCCCCCTCTACGGATTCTATTTTACATCCAAGTGATCGAAGATGTCGTATGACTGCATCAAAAATCTCCTCAGGAGGAATCTTGGCTTGAGAGATGTCCTCTTCCGCCTCAGATGCAGGGCCATAAGCGGAAAGAAAGGGCAAATCCATCTCATTCTGAGCCATAAGGTCGTCTAGCCCGCGACCAAGTCGACGTCTATCATTACTCATTACGAAGGCCTCCTGGGAACCAGAGTGCTTCTAGTTCTGTAGCTAATGCAGCATAATCTTGACCACCATGACTCTGTGGAGCATGGAATTGAATCGGAACACCCTGACTCGGTGATTCTGCAAGACGAATATTACGCCGAATAGCTGGCTCGATGACAAGATCACCGAATACCTCTCTGAGATGGCCTGCGACCTGTGTATTCAGAAGGGTTGGTGCATGCATCGTCATAATCACACCATCCACACCAAGACGTGGGTTGAGTAAACGGCGTACTTCGTTGAGAGTCCCCGTCAACAATGCAACTCCCTCTAGAGCAAGGTACTCTGTTTGCACTGGAATCAAAACTGCATCTGAAGCAGTCAATGCATTGATTGACACAATACTCAATGAAGGCGCAGTATCGATTAGAATCAGATCGTAATGTGGCTTGAGCGGTTCAAGGGCTTCGCTAAGGCGGCCCTCTCGCCCTAACTGTGATGCAAGTGCCTCTTCCAATCCAATGAGATTTCTATCACCAACGATTAGATGAAGTCCATCAACAGCAGTCGCATGGCGTGCTTGTGTCGCCATCGCGGGCGTAAGCACAACATCTCTTGTTGTGATGTTAACACGTGACTTGTCAATGCCTAAACCGGAGGCGCAGTTTCCCTGAGCATCACAATCTACAACGAGAACGCGCCCCCCTCGCATCGCAACATGAGCTGCAATATTGATCACAGAGGTAGTCTTTCCAACACCACCTTTCTGATTGGTCACGGTGACGACACGCGCAAGACCTGTGGCTGTTGGTTCAGCCCTAGGTAATTCGATAGACTCGCGAGGTCTGGCTTTAGTATCGAATGACTCGGGTTCGATTGAGTGTTCAACCTCAGTAAATGCGACATCGGTGATGAGGTTGTCATCAATGGACGATATGTCCGCAACCGGATATTCATCGGAACCCATCGAGACCTCAGCGAATGCCTGAGGCATTCAAGGTGACGGACGAGTAAGTGTTGGAGTGGCGATTCATTCAGTTGTAGTTTGAAGCCAGCCCACCATACGACCCCGTTCTGCATCCATAATCAGATTGAAAGAATGTTCAGAAGCATCATCTGTCCATGACCTTGAAGCTGTGAAGGTGACCTCGCCTTCGTCAATATCATCAATAAAGTCGAGGAGGCCTGTATCTTGTGTAACTACAAGACGTGATGTTAATTCAACATCTGAACGCAGTGTGCCTCCATCCATCAACACTTGAGTGGCCCCTAGGAAATCCGACGTATCCATCATCCTCGATTGCATTTCAGCAATTGACAATGTATTGGGAATTGCATTGAGATTGTACTCCGGTGCATCCGATGGGGCTAAGGTACCATCATCCAAAACTTCACAGTCACTTCCTGAAGAACGTACCAACGTCCATCCTGCGTCGGAATCAGGATCTACCCAACTGAGGTTCCATGATTCCTCGGCGCCATCATTCGTATGGTGCATCCTGTATAGGTAGCCATCATTATTGAGAGCAGAACGTACTCCATTTCCTGCACTCGAATTCATGAGGCATTCAACTGCTTCCTCAACAGTAAAAGAATGAACTGTCGATTCATCTGGCATATGACCATCCCACTGTATTTGTGTATTCGGTATTCCTTCACCTGCACCTGGTCGGCTATTGTATAGGTCACCCCAAACAATGGTACGTTCACCCGCAGTGAAAGTAGATTCGCGAAGAGTGTAAGTAATCACCAATTGGCCATCAGGTACTGCGAAATCAAGGGCTGCGGATTCATGCCAACTACAATCACTAGATTCGCGTGCCTTGTCAATGAGTATGTCCACCTTCTGCTCTACAGGCCATGGCGTCGCCTCACGTACAAGAAGATCGATCTTTGCATGACCAAGACATGTAGCAATACTAGGTTGCTCCATCTTGATTGGGACGAGAAGTTCGCCATTCACACGCTGCGTAGGCTCAACCGTATAGTCCCAGCCATCTGTAGTCCCAGTCAAACCCTCCTCAAGTAAAATGGAGCCAAAAGTAGAGCGTAAATCCAATGGAACCGCGGGTTGCAAAAGAAGCGGAAGGACTTCGTCTATGGCTGCGATGCCTGTTCCTCCAAAAGCCGTGTTCTGTAACATGCTTCGATCGCCATCAGGAGTGACGAAATCCATCGTCGCTTCAGAGCGAATGGTTGTTGCTTCAGTCAACTCCTCCCACGAAGTAACTGAGATATCTACTGAATTCGCATTCATTTCCCATGTGAGGCTACTACTACAACGACTACCGTCCGTAGTCCAAGTCCTTCCTGATAGGTCTGCTAGAAGTTCGTAAGAAAGAGACCGTTCAGCAGCAAGATGGATGCGGCCATAAGCATCCCTAGTCTCAGTAGCTCCAGCATTGTCCCGATCCGTTGGGTCACCAATTTCTGATGTCGGGGCATCACGATAGGCAATACTAGACACACCATTCATCGTAATTGCAAGATCTCCACAAGCCTTCTCCAGCGCAGAACCAGTGTTGTCACGGAGTAGAGCAACCATGTCATTCCCGTTGACTTGAACTGATCCACCTGTCATGGTGAAATCCATGCTGTCACCATAGCGTGCTGGTTCAACAGAGAAAGCCTGTTGATCCTGCATCCAAGTCCACCAGTATCCCCCACCAGCCAAGGCGGCTACGAGAAGAATAGTACCGAGGAAAAAGGCTCGATTGGACTTCTTTCTATCATCCGAGGATACTGATTCGTTTGACCTACCGCGAGGTTCAGGTCTAGGCTTCGATTCAGTTGAATCTACTATGACCGCTTCAAGAATAGTCGCTTCCAGAACCTCGGTAGTGCCCTGTTCGACTTCGATTTCAACTGAAGAAGGAGATTCAATCGATTCAACCTCTTCTTCTTCAAGGATTAGAAAGCCCTCATCTTCCTCGACTTCATCTTCTTCCTCAATATCCTGACTATCGAGTCGAAGAGAGTCGATAATTCGATCAATTAATTCTGACTTTTTGCCTGAACGTGGAAGCCCCATCGCTTCAAGAAGAACCTTCAGATCAGCGACTGTTCTCTTCTCGAGATCACTTCGCTTCATCGGCTCACACCCCCCTTTCCCTATGTTGACGTCCCCGTCGCCACTATCAAACCGTTGGACGTGGGGTGTAACGGATTAAGATTTGAGCCCCTATGATTGACCGCCGCGGTATTGTTCGATTTGTTCAACAGACCATCCTGCAGCAAGGAGTTGTTCATCAGTGTACTGACTAATCTGTGTGTTTACTGAGTTGTTATTGTCATCACTTTGCTGGGCCTCGTTAACAGAATTCTGTTCTTCGATGACCTCATTGGCTTCTTCCTCAGCCTCAACAATAGTATCTGTCAAAGATTCGTCCTCGGATGACATATCCTCAGACATTACAGTACTTTCCTCGGTGGCATCAGTGTTCTCAGCACCAGTAGCAAGATCCATACCAAGTTCACGCTCGGCATCGGCTGCATCAAGCACCTGTTCCTCTGTTGACTTGTTAGATGCCTCTGGATATCTGACATTCTTGTACGCAACGCCAGCCTTCTGTGCACCAATGATAGTAGCCACTAGTAGTGGCAAAAGAAGGAGGCATATTGGAAGCAGTAAGGCACGTGGCCAAAACATCTGGGCCTGTGCATCCACTGTAGCCTTCCACTGATAATCAGTGCCATCCCATTGGTCAGATGACAATCGTTGACCTTCGATATACTGGAACACAAGGCAATGTCTACCCGGCTTCACAGTAAGAGCAAATTCTACCTCTTGGCCTGATGGAAGAGCTGGTGCATCTGATCGGTCATAACGAATTACTTGGGATTCTGTCGTGATATCTGTCAACCCTGTAGATGATTCCCAAGGAAGTGCAGAAGGCAACATCGCACAACCGTTTGGCGCCTCAAATAATCCTAGACGGAAAGAAGTGTTTCCACCATCGAAACGGTGCCCTTTGAGACTCACTTTTACTTGAACATCATTAATTGGTCCAAGATCAAGGACTGGTAAACCAAGCATCAATTGATTCAAATCTTGCTCAAACGAACCTGCATTAGAATCGCTCCCATCCCAGATTTTGTTCTCTGCTCGATCATCTATCTGCTCCTGTGACCAATGAGGATTAGGATTCGCATCCGAAGTATCCATCCACGATTCGACCTCTATTGCACTGAGGTTCTGATGAGGGTTCTCTGAGAAATCACCTTGTGTAACAGGGAAAAACGAGAACGTGAATAAGATTGTAAGGATTCCAAGAACAAGATAGACATTCATTCGCTTACTGGAACGATTATCCTTTAGATTACTCAATTGCTTTTCCCGCTGCTCCTTTCGATTCCTTCTATCTTCCATCTCAGAGATAGGGTCGAATGCCGCCGCTGGAGCGGATGTCGGACCATTAGGAGGCGCCATTGATGGGCCTTGAACAGAGTTGGATTCCTCTGCTGAAGATGCTTCTCTCGCGGATGTATTCCCGGGTTGCATGACTTAACCGATGGTGGGCTTCGATTTCAATCGAACCCATATCTCTGGTAGACCCTCTAAAGGGATGATTTGAAGATGGGAACGGGTGGCTCGGCGAATGATGAGGGCGATGAGACTGTGTATACTCTCCCGCGGCCCCCAGCTGTACAGCACAAGGCGTCTCGTGATTGAAGCAGAAAAACGCGGCGCCGAAGTTGAAATTGTTGATCCGTTAGAAACCAGCCTTGCCCTTGGTGAACAAAATGGAGCGGTTATCCACCGAGGTTGGCCCATTGAAGCCGACGCAGTGATTCCAAGAATAGGTTACTCGGTGACATCCGAAGGAGTGCGTGTCGTCCGTCAATTTGAATCTCAAGGTGTCTATGTTGCCAACTCAGCTGATTCAATCCTTCGTAGCCGTGACAAACTAACGGCATCTCAGATTCTATCGCATCAAGGAATCCCTGTCCCTCGGACCGCACTCGTGACGTCCTGGCGAGATACTGGAAGGGCGATATCGAGAGTTGGTGGTGTACCTTGTGTCATTAAAGCAAGTCAAGGAACTCAAGGTAACTCGGTTCATCTAGCTCGATCAATTAGGGATGCCAACGAACACGTCTACCGTTTACTCGCAAATCGAGAAACGGTTCTCGTTCAGGAATATATTCGAGAAAGTCACGGAAGAGATGTACGAGTGATTGTAGCTGGAGGTGAAGTCGTTGCAGCGATGCGCCGCGTTGCAAGAGGGCGTGAATTCCGTTCTAACTTCCATCTTGGGGGTCAGGTAGAAGCGATTGAATTGAAGGAAGATTATGCTAAGATTGCTATTCGTGCTGCAAACCTCCTTGGCATTGAGGTCGGCGGCGTCGATCTCCTTGAAGGACGAAATGGCCCAATTCTCCTAGAAGTGAATTCAAGTCCCGGACTCGAAGGTATCGAGAAGGCATCGAAAGTGAATGTTGCAGGGAAAATCATCGATATGATTTCACAGCGACATAAGATTCAATCCACAAATCTGCAGGACGTTCTCCGTCGTCACTCTGGACATGGTGCATTGACTGTCCGAATCAAGGATTGGCCTGAGTTCATCGGACGACGAATCAAAGATGTACGAATGGAAGATTCACGCGCTTTGACGGTGCTACGTGGCAAAGAATACATCTGGTCTCCCGATGAAAATCTAGTACTACAACCAAACGATGAGTTAGTACTCTACGGTGAAATCGCTTCAATTCGTGCCCATATGCAAAGACGCGATACACCTTCGGAAGAAAGGTTCTGACCGTTAATCACGCTCCTTCACCTCCTAATGTCATGAGAGGGTTCAAACCCGACACCCCGTTCCACATCTACCCTTCGGGGATGGGATGGGACCCATGGACGACCAACGACAGCGGAGCGGATGGGCTGCAGATAGTCCAGCGGGCCGCATCGCTACTCCCTTCGATTTATCTGTCACAGGCAATAACCAAGTCCTCCCTGCACGTCTAGTTCGAATCCAGCATCTTGCTTGTCTTCCACTATGGGAAACTCAACTAAGAACGGAGAAGAAAAGTAATCACACAATTCGTTCATACTTATCTACAGCACGGCGATTCTCGGCCACTATTCTTCCAGGAGAAGAGGACATCGATATCGAGGAAATCTCAATCTCAGAAATGCATAATCGATGCAATCCGAACAATGGTCGACTAGACCTATTCATCCAAGCCATCGCTAATCTAAGACCTGCAACAATCAACGCACGGATTGCTGCATTGAGTCATCTGTTCCGTTATATCGGGCACCGAATCCCTGACTGGGTACATCGCCCCGCCGCATCTCGACCTCTACCAAGGACTCTCACGAGGGATGAGGTAATGCGTGTTCGCAGAACGGCTCAAGATTCTGAGAATCCACTTGCCCATCCCATCATCACACTGCTACTTGATACTGGAATGAGAGTCTCCGAATTATGTGCTCTTGAGATTGGAGCCATGGATTTGGCTGATCGTTCTGCAAGAGTCTATGGAGGTAAAGGCAACAAAGACCGTACCGTCCTATTCACTGAGCGCTCAGTAGAAGCAATGGAAGCTTGGTTTGGAACTCGGCGACTTTTAGTCCAACGAAAGAATCCCCCTAACGACGACGTAGATGCCGTTTTCCTAACAAATCGAGTTGCACGAATTAGCACTCGCTATGTCCAAAAGATGATGGATGCCATTGCTGATGATGCTCTCATTCCGAGATCGCGCCTAACGCCCCATACGCTAAGGCACAACTTCGCAACCGGCCTCCTTGAACGAGGTGTGGATCTTGTGTCTATCCAGCGACTTCTTGGACATTCCAACATCCAAACTACACGAATCTATCTAGACATCAGTGACCAGACTTTGAGAGAAATCTATCATCGGGCCCAAAGTGCATCCCTAGAAGAGTAATTATCGCTTCCTACCTGGTCGCTTCTTGTTCTCACGCTTGTCAATATCCTCTGGACCGGTCCAGTCCTTAGATGCTCGAACATCATTGCCGGCATGACCCGGGATGGGGCAGTGCTTTCCAGAGCGGCAACGGGAGCAGTTGTCCTTAGGAGGAATCTCAAGAGGCTTCGTTAGTCGCCCGTACTTACGCCTCGGCATAATTCAATTCCCAATGTTGAGGGGCGATAGTGAATGCGGTCAATCCGAGCGTCGGATCCGCTTCATCATATCCTTAACGCTCTTAGGCGCACTCAATTTTTTGCCGATTTGATCGCCGCGGACACCGCTCTCAGTATCACTAATAGTGGACTTAGAAGATGGTGCCTTTGGTGCAGCCTTCGGCTTACTCATCTTCTCCTTGGCCTTGGTGACTGCACTAGATGCGACTGCTTTGGCAATCTTAGTTGCTGTTCCAGCACTAATACCCGCTGCCTTGAGACCCTTGAGACCTGCCTTTGCAACATCTGCCTTAGTCTTCATGCCAGCACCGGCCAACTTCTTCGCCGTTGCTTCCCCAACACCAGGGATGGCTGTCAATGCCTCAATCACCTTCTTGCTTGGCTTCGCCATGAATAGTTTGGATTCTCGGCCGTGTATGAACATCACGCTACATTAGACCGGATGAATGATGACCGGTGGGTGAAATCCAATCTTCATGGACGACCGTTTCATCCTGTGGGCTCAGGTGCGAAGTGGCTCTCCAAGAATGCGAATTGACGCTGAAGGTTTCCTTCGTCCAAAACACTGGCCTGATGGCGGAGGGATCGTGTATCTCGGTGATGTAGCAAGTTCATTTCTTAGCGCCCTCGGACCACATGCACCACCTGAATTCATTGAACAACCTGGATTCGACGAACAGCGATGGACCTTGGCTGCTTCCTCTAGTGGCTTACAGATAATTATCCGCAGCGAATCATACTGGGGATTTGCGCTACTCGCTCGATGTTATCTAAATCGAATCGAAATCGTTGGTGAACGTAGTGAAGTTGGTCAACTCGTTATGGACGTCTTGGCTAGCCTCGGTCATAACCCATGGAATGCGGCATTTGGTTGGGCTTTCAGACGACGTGCCAATCTATCAATCCAAGAAAATCGATTAAAATGGTCTGAGTTAGCCGATTCAGGTAAAGAAGCGATGGAGGAAGCAATCAATCTACTTGAGGATCGAG
Organism: Thermoplasmatota archaeon; assembly: GCA_036124005.1. GTDB lineage: Archaea > Thermoplasmatota > Poseidoniia > Poseidoniales > Thalassarchaeaceae > MGIIb-N2. Next base: position 16,912 of record JAZADD010000012.1, on the reverse strand, counting down.
CACGAAAGTTTCAGGCTAGAAGTGATGTTATTGGTAAAACCCATCTTGAAGAAGCAAGAGACGACATTGGACGAGCGAGAAAAGCACTACTTGAACGAAATCTTCCTTCCGCTATGCGTGCAATGGCCCGTGCTGAAAAAAATCTCATCCTTGCTGATCCGGATACTAGATCAGATATTGACAAAGTCGAAGAGAATGAAGAAGAGATACCCTATGTCGATTTGACCGGTGAGGAATAATCAACCAATCTTTTCCCAAATCCACTGCCAGACGCCGTGGTTTGCTAGATAGATAACAATTGAAAGTGCAAAGCATGCTGCATATACCGCACCCTTAGGAATCTGAAGTGCATCTTCGGACTCTTCATCGAAGTATCGAATAAGTCCAGCGGCTTGCTGGATGCCGCTGTTATCCTTCTTCTTCGCCATGAGAACCATTCCTCCCGACCAAGGGGGTATATTTGACCGTGACGCCCACCAAATTAGCCTCAATCAAGGAGCTAAAGCTTCAACTAAAACGACTCCGTCGTGGAATTCAACGATACGAGAAGCGGATTCTACCGCTGCATCAAGAGTATGAGTCATGAAGAGTTCACGGCGACGTCCATCTTTCATTTGTAGCACTAAGCGATGAGTGAGTTTGGAAAGTGTAGAACGGTCGACTGTCTGCCAGACCCAGTGATCCGTCTCTATGGTTACTAGAGCCTCGACTGGCACTAATGCACCTTCTGCGCGACCATATAGACGGGCTCTATCGGTCAAAGAACGTAATTTACGTACCGTCTCATTCGTGTTTGTACGAATCAATCGACCTTCGTCCTTAGCGTATCTCGATGACCTTCGGCTAATCTGTTCTTGCATTTCCATCCCATCCCGACCTTTGCAGGTCGATACACCGAATCATGAAAATAGATATTTAATCATGATTGCAAATTAACGATTGATGTGCCATTTAAGAGAAAGAAAATTCGGAGCCAAGGCGTTGATCTAGAGAATTCCAAGTTATGGATACTAAGAGGAGAGGAATGCTACCCAATAGAATAGTAAAGCTAGATTCTGATATAAGAATCACAAGAACAACGCCAGAAAAACCACCAAATAACGCTCCACGATGCGCCGACCGATTCCTGAGATCCATCCCAATACGAGGTAATTGTGAACCTAAGGCTCCGAGGCCAGATACTATGCCAACCGTCCAGAGAACTGAGAGATTATTCTCGCCCCCAATGAATACAGCTACACCTGGTCCAACCAGTGATAGTAACGTGATGCCAAAAGATGGCCAAGTCATTCCACTAGAATGACGGTTAGATTCAGCCAAACCCCCTAACATATCTGAGGCCAAGAACATTACGAGAACGACTACTAGATGGTGGGCTCGAACTACTGGCTCAAGTTCCAAGACTGGATCGGGCCTAAAGGATAGTAATGTAATCATGAGAGCAATTGAAAATCCTAGATATGCATCATACTTACGTACCCTTCTGCAATTCATCGAGGATGAAGTCCTAATCAGAAGTTCAGCAATGAGGAATCCTTGCACTGAATTCGTTATCAATGAAATAAACGATGGGTTCGGCACAAAAGACGATACTGAATTAGAAGATACTACGGGAGTGAAGGCCCCGGATGATGTACCTACTGCGATAAGAGGTAGGAGGTGAGCAGTCATCAATATCCATGCACCTGTACCACGTCTCTCTTTACTAATCAGAATCCATACCGATCCCACAAATGCACATACCAACATGCCACCTTCAGGCCCTCCCGCAAAATGTTGGACTGCTGCGAGCATAGAGTCGGACACACCCCATAAATTCGCATGATTATGAGTGGGGATGCCTCGATGACCATTTACGGCAAGAAGAATAGCAGAGCCAAGTAAAACAACTGGAAGAAAGAGAAGTGGTCGCTCGATACGTTCTGCTTCAATTCCAAAGCGTCTACCAATGGCTGGCCCAAGCCAAATCAGAGGCAAAATGAGGACTTGGATGAGAAGTAGGTCTTCGATGCCCATCAGTGGGGCTCTTCACACACAAGGCATTGAACCGTGCGGAAGTCTGTCGTTACAATCATTCGATGGTTGCCGAACGGGTAGTTGTGGGTGACGACCAACGACCATGGAGGCAGCAGGCCGAGGAAAGTCTACTGCTCGTCGCTATGGAGTCATGGCATGGGGAATCTGAGGCCTGGCTTGAGGCTGCTCTGCCTAGGTTGAATGAAACCTTACGAGTAAACCCTCTGCGTAGGGAATACGTCTGGGTTAGAAAACGAATTGAAGAAATGGGAGGGGAGCCTCTCGGTTGGGTACCTAATGCCTATGTCATGCCATGGAAACGAGGTGAAACCCCCGCGGAAATCAAGCCCTTGTTCAATGCCTTACATGAAACGGGTCGTATCACTAGACAAGAAGCGGTCTCAATGCTTCCACCGATGATGTTTGATCTAAATTCAGAAGATATTATTCTCGACATGTGTGCATCACCTGGTTCAAAAAGCACACATCTCGCTGAGATACTTGCTGGAATGGGGGGAGTAATTGCTAACGACGTTTCTCGTTCGCGTACCAACACATTAGTCGCAAACGCTCAACGATCTGCGTGTCCTAATCTGATGGTGATTCAACACGACGGTAGACATGTACCTAGATGCACCGGGCTAGGATACGATGCTGTGCTTGTCGATGCTCCTTGTACCGGATCGGCAACCACTAGAAAGAATCCAGATGTTTGGAGAAGATGGCGCCCCTCAGCTGGTCTAGAATTACACAAATTGCAGGTATCTCTGCTGAATCGAGCGATTGATGTTCTCCGGCCAGGTGGTACCGTAGTCTACTCGACGTGTTCAATTGATCCTGTGGAAAACGAAGCTGTAATTGCACGTATTCTCGAAAAGAGGGATGATATCACGCTTATTCAATTCGAACCAGCCCGAACACCTGGCCTAATTTATCGTCCCGGAATGACTGAATGGAAAGTATTTGATGACAATATGGTGGTTAATCCAAGCAGCCAAGGAGGCCCCCCACATGACTCTGGAATTAGGGATTCGCTTGACAAATGTGTTCGATTAATTCAACAAGACACGGGGCAAGGTGGATTCTTCTTTGCAATTTTACGCAAAAAATCAGATGCTGCGTTCGATATCCAACCTGATGCTCGTGAAATTCCTCCAAATCCAAAACGAAAGGGGCTTCATCCGTCCCCTGTAGATGAAAATATCCTTGATATCATCCAGAAAGATCACGCACCAATTTTCTCCAATGCTTCAATCTGGAAACGGGGAAAAAGAATACTCTGGGCTAGTCAAGCAATGGAGGAGCGAGTATGGAAAATGAATACCTATTCACGACCTGATAGAATACATCTAGGAAAACAATGGTCTCCATTGAACATCGTCCATGTGGGAATCCGAGGCTGGGAGAATCGCGGAGGAAGAAACATTCGCCTTTCTTCTGAAGCGATGCATAGTATCCCACTTGGAATGGGCGGCCATAGAATCCACGAGGTGACGCCCGAAACCTTGTTGCGAATACTCAAACAAGAGGGGCCCTCCGAAAACGAAGACGGATATGATTCAGGCGGGCATGTACTTAGATGTGAAATGGATGGGATTGAGTGGAGATTGCCTGTGTGGGTAGGCGAACGTGTCACAGGGATGTGGAAGGATACAGAAGCCCTCATCATATTGGATCGATTCAAGGATGTGATTCAATGAAAATGCGGTGCTTCATATCGAGTATATTCTTGACTCTGTTTCTGATACCAACGGTACAGGCAGTCCCATTGATTGAGGTGTTCGTAGCGGATGGAGGCACTGTTCATGACATTGTAGATGAGGCTCTCCTCGAAGAAGTGCAAACAGGTGATGCCATCCTCATCTCATGGCACCCCGAAGAAAACGATTCTTTGAATATCCTAGCAGCAGAACAGCGAGCTACTGCTCTAAATGTCTCAACTGGTGAAGTTCGATACGATGGAATGTCCTCACAGGGAGAGATTCAATCTGGGAAAGAAATTCAAGTCCAAGCCCGATGGGCGGAGACAGGAGATATTGTCATCGAAGCTCAAATGGAACTCAACGATACGGTTCAAGACGAGGTGATTATTCGATGGTTGATTCTGCGCCCATCTACCCCTGTTTCAAACCATCCTCTGGCTCCTGAAGATCTGAATGTGGTCGCCTACCACGCATGGACCTCGACCTTCAACCGCAGCGAAGGAGCAAATGAAGTCTGGACTCATGTAGTGCAACCAAATACATTGTTGGATTGGGGCATCGAACCAGGGGATGAAGTACGAATTGTAACCAACCTAATTTCGATGGAAAACCATTTGATTCATGCATCCGGAATTGGGCATCTCGATGCACGTGTGGCTGATAGTAGTGCAAGGAGTACTGCGACTGCAAGCCTCCTGATGGGTATTGGTATTCTTGCCCTAGGATCGGCATTCATAGGAGAAAAACAACGTCAGCAATCAATGCCTAAAATCCGTCCAATCATGATAGGTAGTGGCGATAATCTCCAGCACAGAATCCATGTGCAAGCAGGCAAATCAAGCGTCGTAATTGATGGCATAGAAGGTGGAAAATCATGGCGAATGGTCGCACGGCGAAATCTTCCGATTCGATTAGAACCAAATGAGGAAGTGGAAATTCAAATTCGGAAATTACGGGCAATCGAACATGATGAACCCTGCACAATCAGAATGGAAGTTGAAGGGTATGACCGCTGGATGCTTGATCTTAGGTTCTCGAGAACTAATACGAATGAGGAAGAGTAGCAATTAGAATAGGGCCATTCGCTGTAAACTTCAAGAGCGGCGGACCGAACTGCACTGCCCCGAAGGCGATGTGGTATGCTCGACGATACCGACCGTGCAATCATTGCCCAGTTAATCGAGGATGGGACTCGTTCCAATCGAACCGTCGCGGAAGCAATAGGGGTGTCGCAAGGTACTGTCAGCAACCGTGTAAAACGATTGGAAGACCTTGGTGTCATCACCGGCTATACCGCACGCATCAATCCAGAGAAAGTCGGATGGAGAATGACTGTCGTAGTGGGCATACGAATCGAGAAAGGGCGATTACTCGAAATTCAAGGGAGGATTGCAGAAGACCCGAGAGTCATCTCAGTGTACGACGTCACCGGAGACTACGACTCTATGGTAATCGCTCTCGCTCAAGATCGAGAAGACCTCAACGATTTGACGAAAACTGTACTCTCTATCGATGGCATCGAACGTTCCCACACACATATGGTTCTGAATACAGTGAAGGATTCAAGAATACAAATGCCAAAGAATCTCAAAGATGGTACTTGATATGTCCTCGGCCCTATGAGGTCGTTCCATGACATTGCAAAATCCATTGTCTGAACAAAGGACCTGGTCGGCTATCGAATCAGATCTCAAAATTAGACAGCCAGCTTCGGATCAAAACATGACTCTCCATTTTGGCCGATGGGAAGATCAGCCTCATCAACATCTACCAGTCGCTCGTATGTTCGCAGGACCTTGGAGAGGGATTCTAGTCGCTGATGAAGTAGGTCTCGGAAAGACAATTTCGGCAATGATCTCGATTCGTGAGCTTCATGCTAGAGGTGAAAAAGGCGGTATTCTCATTGCCTGTCCAGGAAGCTTACGATCAAAATGGAAAAATGAACTCGCTCATCGAGTTGATCTTGAGGCAAAGACACCTTCGACCTGCGCCGCATTTCTTGAAGAAATAGATGCTCTGCAAAATGGTTCTAACAACGTGGTAATTGTTAGTCACGGAGTTCTCCGACGAGCCGAGACTCTTGATGCGATGGTAGGACAAAGGATGAATCTCCTAATGACCATTGTAGATGAAGCCCACCATGTTAGAAATCCAAAATCAAGACTACATGATGCAATCCAGATGCTCTTCCTCTCATCACGCTGGAAGATGCTTCTAACGGCAACACCGGTTAATCTCGATAATGAGGATCTCTTTGTTCTACTCTCTCTCATCGCCCCAGATCGATGGCCTGATATCCATTCCTTTCGATCTACAATGGCCCCTACTGCAACAATACACAGTGCTATCGATGCCGCGTGTACAAAGCCGATTCAAGGTAATCGTCTCAGAAATGAGATTGTTCGACTAAGCAATTACGTCGCAATGCAGGGCGACCCCCGATTGAGAGATGTCCGAACTCTAGCAACTGAAGGTGAACATCTCTCATCGGAATCACAGCGCGAACTTGTAGACTTGTTGAGAGAAATGTTGCCTCTGAATGATATGCTCGTTCGAACAAGACGTAAGGATCTCGATATGAATCTCGCTCAACGAGTCCCTGTCATACTTCATGTGAATCTAACAGAGGAGGAATGGACACTGTACAAGGCGGCTCGAGCCTGGTCGTATCGCCTACAGCGTTTGAAAGATCCAGATGGTAGTTTTGATTGGGCATCAATTATGCCTGAGAGGATGGCATCATCGTGTTTACCTGCCTATGCATCTCATGTCCTTGGTAAAATAGAGGAGGCATTAGAAAATCCTCCCGACGATGAAGAGGCGGATGCTCGAATAATCGATGCATGGAGGTGTTTACCTGAACATCAAGAATTGGTACGGGCTGCAGAAACACTTGGACATCGAGATACGAAGTATGAGGCACTAATCGGCTGGCTCCAACAGGAGATGGCAGATGGTGGCGATGGAGGAGTCCTGTTGTTCTCTCAGTTCCATGGTACTCTTGAACACCTTCTGAAAAAGTTGAACGATGATGGCCTCAGAGCGGAGTTACTAACAGGAAAAACACCACTTGCAAAGCGAGATGAGATTCGCGAACGATTCGCTCAGGGTGAAATGGATGTACTACTAAGCAGCGAAGTTGGCACCGAGGGACTTGACCAACAACACTGCCACAGACTCGTTAACTACGATCTTCCTTGGAATCCAATGAAATTGGAACAACGGATTGGTAGATTGGATCGTTATGGGCAAAGAAGTCCCGTGATTAACATCGCAAATATGTGTGTTCAAGGTACAATCGATGCTGCAATCCTTGGACGCTTACTCTTTCGTATACAAATTTTCGAAACATCTCTTGGAATGGTAGATCCAATGCTAGGTCGAGCTGTTCGTGTCCTCGCTCAAAACGAAATTGCACAGAATGCTATCCGAGAAGATGTTGAACCGGGTTTCAAATTCATGGATCTTGACCATTACCTTGAGATTGAAAACGACGAAGATGTTGAAGAAATACTTCGGGAACGTAACCGATGGATTACAGAATCTGCACTCAAAGAACGAGAAATCATTGGAGCCGATCCAGGGGTACGACGTGTGCGCTCCGCGATGGAAACTCATAGAGTGGATGTTGAACCAGAGGATGTACGACGACAGGTCGAAAGGTGGGTGATTACGAATGGAGGCGAACACTATGAAACAACTGATGACGTCTGGATGATTCGTCTGTCCGACGAATGCTTAGAGAAATTGGATTCATCCGAATATGGATCGACAATTTGGAAGGAACTCGTTGCCCGACTTAGTCAACGCGCTGGGCCACAATGGCTTGAAATTACATACAGTCAAGATATCGCTCGTAAACGAACAGATCTCGAATTTGTGAATCCTTGGCATCCTCTGATGCGCATCTCTGTCGAAGGACCAATCAGAGAATTTGGTGAAGACGTTGTTATTTCTGAAATACTTAGTATGAAATCTACTGACTTACTACCTATCGAAACAGCATATGTCATAGCAATTGAGTGGCGGGTCCATGGACTGAATGATCATCGGATTCGTCGCTGGCTTGCTCTAGATGCTGAGTTTAATCCGATTATTACACTCGACCATAATCCATGGATGGATACTGATGAAATACCTAAAGTAATCAAGGGAGAACGTTCCCTAATTCAACACTTAGAAGAAGCCCGGACTCGCCTCCATGGAGAACTACTATTCCATGAAAGAAATCGATTAGCTCCATTGTTGAATGAGTTGACAATTAACACCAATGCAGCATGGAAATCAAGAATAGAAGCTGAAGAAGTACAAATCCAGAAGGCTGAGTGGAATGCTACAATTAGAGATGAAATCGTCGATATACGGTGGTTACGAATGAAACGAGGCATAATCAACAGACTACATGAACAATTGAACGAACGTATCGAGGAAATCGACAGGATTAGACAATCTATGCAAGCAAGTATAGCCATCCCAATCGTGGTCTTAATCGAAGAATAACTTCTCCGTTAAAATCCTGAATCCGGTGGAGGATCGACTGTATCGATTAAAGGAATTAACTCGTTCACGTGGGTCTTCAATCCCTCAACGGTTGACCCTTTCATAGCCATAGATCTCATTAGGACTCTGCGTGTTGAATCATCAACACGCATATCGAGACTCCTCATTCTAACACGTAATCGTTCATGAAGGCGTACTCCTGTCCGATCCCAATCCATCATCAACATTACAGATGCACCCCCATCGAATGGATTCCTCCGCCCATACTGATCATAGAAGTGAGCAATCAATCTGCTCTGCCCCCACCCTCGATTAACCAATTCAATCGGGCCATTGAAACCTAAGGCACGAAGAGTGTCAAGATCTCTGCGACCCTCGACAATAATCGGACATCCAGAACCACCTTGGATGGGATTCCTATTCCTTAATCTCGCACGAGCAAGAGCGCGGGCCGTGGACATAAGTGACTCTTCCCCGAGGGGATTCCGACGATCAAAATTGGATGGCATTCAATTCCTTCTCTCACCTATCCGGTCCCTATCGGCACGCCGAAGGTCGAAGCCCCCTTGGAAAAACAATTTCACGAGGTAGTTCATGAATGCAAAGCATAGAAATGCTCTCGTGAGGGTGATTCTTTCCTTTCTCAACTATCCACTATACTTCCGCTCTTGAGTATGAACTAGTTAGAGACCCACGAATGCTTATCTACGGGAGTCCGGACGCTTTGAATGAGGGTTGGGAGTGGGCATCGCGAGCGCCGCATTCGACAGTCTGTGGAACGAATACTTAGTGTGGTCCGCAATAGTTGGCGGTTTCACGTTTATTTGGCTAGCACACCACTCACTGACCTATCGCTCAAAGGATGAAAACGACGATTGGGTAGATGTCGATGGAATCGAAGTAGGTGTCTTCCCAAAACACAACGACAACATCTCTCTTGAATTGGCTTGGACGATTATTCCATTCATACTCATCGTCTACCTGACTTGGATTTCATGGGGTCCACTATCTGACGTTTGGGCAGATCCTACAGACCCCGACAGTCAATATGGTCTCGATTGCACAAATGTAGATGCCGATCCAAACAAATGCTACCACACTATCGATATCACTGCCCAACAATGGTTCTGGTCCTTCGATTGTCGTGAACTAGGTCCTTCACTTTGTGATGCATCTGAATATCAAGATTTGAATGGGACAATGGTTCCTGTTTTATCTCTAAAAGAAGGTGAATTCTACCTTGCAAATCTTACTTCAATGGATGTAACCCATGCGCCTTGGTTCGTGGAATTCGGTGTGAAGGAAGATGCGGTCCCAGGACTTGATACTCAAGTATGGATTATTCCGACCTGTGAAGATGCAGATTGTGGTGGAGTTGAAGGTGAATCAACTCTGCTTCTATGCACAGAATACTGTGGTGATGATCACGCATACATGGCTGCTGTGGTGAATGTTCACAAGTAAGGGGTGATGAATTATGATGCAACAGAAAGGCCTCATCCGAACCCTCGTTCTTCTGACTGTTCTCGGCTTAGCTCTCAGTATGGCACCCCAGGCTGATTCCTTACCAACTGGAATCAATGGCTTCAGTGAAAAGGGCTGTACATGCCATGGAGCAGTTCCTGATGCTGGCGTCACTCCATCAATTGAAGGGTTGCCTGCAAGTTTCAATGCAAGTACTACCTACACACTCACTATTTCATTCACTGGAGGGCCGTCGGGCACTAGTGCTGCACCTGAAAACCTTGGAGGATTCAACCTCGCAGTGGATTCGGGAACTCTCGCCAACATTGGTGACGATGTGCAGATTTGGGGTAGCAACGAGGCCGGACATACTGAACTAGGAAATGATCAGACCTCATGGACTGTTGATTGGACCTCTCCTGCAAGTGGTTCTACAACATTCACGCTCGCAACCAATTCGGTCAATGGTGATGGAGGAGCAAGTGCCGATGATAAGTGGAACTTGATGTCGATGACTGTTCAAGGCCCGTCCACAGGTGCAGCCGTTGAGGAACTCCAATCTGCCGATCCATTCGTAGTATTAGTTACACTCATTATCGTATCCGGAATACTACTTGCTACTGTCATACTCTACACATTCTATCGTGTCAGTCCGGACGGTTTCAACTGGGAGAGTTTCGCACCATGGATTGTTGAATGGCTTACATCCACGGACCACAAGAAAATTGGAACCCTCTACTTCCTAGCTGGATTCTTCTTCCTAGGCGTGGGGGGCATCATGGCACTGTTAATACGAATTCAGCTTGCTGTTCCAGGTAATGATTTCCTCACTCAAGATCAATACAATATGTTCTTCACAATGCATGGGACGACTATGATTTTCCTAGCAGCGATGCCGTTGATTAACGGGTTCGCTAATTGGCTTATTCCTCTACAGATTGGAGCCCATGATCTCGCCCTCCCCCGTATTAACGCAATGTCCTTCTGGCTACAGCCATTCGCAGCCATACTAATCTTCACTGGTGTATTCAGTGGACAGGCTGCAGATGTAGGATGGACTGGATATGCACCCTACATCGTCTCTGAAACCGCACATACCGGAACTACACTGTGGGCAGCTGGACAGATTATGCTCGTAGCGTCTTCCACACTAACTGGAATCAATTTCCTAGCCACGATTTGTGGTATGAGAGCGCCGGGTATGGGTTGGATGCAAATGCCGTTATTCACATGGTCTATTTTCATAGCTAATCTGATGCTTTTCCTATCTATTCCTGCTTGGGGTGTCGGACTGATTCAGGTCTATCTAGATCGAACCATCGGCACCGCATTCTATCATGTAGCATCCGGTGGCGACCCACTCCTGTGGAGTCACCTATTCTGGTACTTCGGCCACCCTGAAGTGTACGTGGTAATTGTTCCTGCTTTCGGTGTAATTTCCGAAGTTCTTGCTACCTCAGCCCGACGCTCTGTCTTTGGATATCGATCAATGGTCTATGCAATGGCAGGTATCGGAATTGTTGCTTTCATCGTATATGGTCACCACATGTTTACCTCCGGAATGTCTCCCACTCTCCGTTTCGTGACGATGCTCACAACAATGCTTGTCGCTGTGCCAACTGGAATCAAGATATTCAACTGGCTCAAGACGATGCACAAAGGATCCCTTGTCTATCGAACCCATACACTCTGGGCACTCGGATTCCTCGTAACGTTCACCCTAGGTGGAATCTCGGGGATGTTCTTCCCTTCAATGGCGATGGATACTCATCTACATGAGACATATTTCGTCGTTGCACACTTCCATTACGTATTCGTAGGCGGAACCGTATTCGGCGTCTTTTGTGGAGTATACTATTGGTTCCCTAAGATGTCTGGACGAATGATGGATGAAAGATGGGGGCTACTTCACTTCCTTACTGCTTTCATCTCGTTCAATGGTATCTTTTGGCCGATGCACAAACTTGGGGTACTCGGAATGGCTCGACGACATCACACTTGGTTCATCACAACAGATGATTACGCAAATATCCCTGCAGAAATGGCAGATTGGAATCTGTTCATCAGCGTTTGTGCATTCCTCTTCTTCTTCTCAAACCTCATTCTTGTTGGTAACATGATCAAAACGGTGGTTTCTGGTAAAAAGGCACCAGCTGACCCATGGGGTGGGTGGTCCTTTGAATGGATGTGTGCCTCACCACCTCCTACACCTTCATTCGACCCGCATAACCCACCAGTTCTTCGAGATGCAAACGAGCATATTGCATCTGAACCATCACGTCTCGGACAATGGTTCGAGAGCCTAATGATGCCGGAAGACGACTCGGAGGTGAGCCATTGAGCGCAGATTACGGACATGACCACCATGACCACCATGCTTCTCCGTGGGGCCCTCATGATTGGAGCCATGGTGCACCGCACAACTCGTTTGCACCACTGATCATGAGTGCAGGATTCGCCATGTTCCTATACGGATTCGCCAATGTCTTCGTAGGTGGAGAGGTCGCTGATCTGGGCGCACTCAGTGGTGTGATGTTGGGCCTTATCATCATCACAATGGGGCTGCTTGTTTGGTGGCGTCAGGATATGTCCGCAGATGGGATTTACGAGCCAAAGGCAACTGGAGCTCCTTTCCGCAATATCGACATTCGCAAAGTATCAATGTGGATCTTCTTGATGTCTGAGATGATGGTTTTCACAAGTCTTTTCAGCACCTATATCCGCTATCGTCTAGGCATACCAAACTGCAAGGAGGTCTTCCTCTCTGGAGAATGGATCGAAGGTACATCTGTAGTCTGCTTTGAGCCCGCAGCACACCTAATTGCAAGTAGTTGGTTCCATCTCGCACCAGGAGCAGTGAACACGTTTGCTCTAATTATCTCATCATTCACCATTGTTCTAGCACTCAAGACTGCCAAGATGAGTGACAAAAAGTATGCAGAGAAGTATGAAGTTGACATGGAAAGTGTTCAGACACATCGAAGTCGCAAAGTAGCTATGTTCCTAGGCGCGACCTTGTTCCTAGCAACACTCTTCCTAACACTGAAGATGATTGAATGGTTCATTGGTTTCCCAACTCCAGGACCACTTACAGAGTTAAACCACGGGTACTCCGAAATCGCTTCTCTTTACGCTGAGGGTTACACGATTAATGCAGACACATATCAGCACAAAGCATTCGATACTGGATCAAAATACGCAGATATTCCAGAAGATAGTGAACTTGGTTTGATGATGGCTGCAGGAACACACCCGGGTGGTGTAATGATGGCAGATATTCGAGTAGGTGCTTCGACCTTCTTCGTAACTACGGGTACTCACGGAGTCCACGTTCTCGCGGGGATGATTGGACTTGCATACATGACTTTCAAGGGACTTCGTGGAGGCTATGGTCCAAAGAATGCTGTTTCAATTGAATACTTCGGACTATACTGGCACTTCGTTGATCTGGTATGGGTGCTCGTCTTCCCATTCTTCTATCTGTTCTGAGGTGATGAAAAATATGGCACACTACACAATTTTCGGAAAAGATCCCTACTGGATGAATTTCTGGGGCTTGATGATACTCACTGCAATTGAAGTGGCTGCTGTCGGTGTAGAATTGGGCGATACTATCACGATGAGTATTCTTGTCGGAATTGCCATTCCGAAATTCATCATGATTGCAGCGATTTTCATGCACCTCTATGGTGATGCAGATTCTAAGATTCTAACAATGACTGCTCTCTTCCCTGCATTCTTCATCATCGTCATGGTCTTCTTCATCGGCCTCACTAGCCCAGGAGCCGCCACGGAACTTCCCGCATGGTGTCGGCCTGGATATTGGATCTGAAATGCACAAAGCGTGAAATCCACCTTACGCTTCGAGCACATGTAGCTGACGTCGCATAGCCTGGTATTGCGCCGGATTTGAAATCCGGTGTCCCTTGGACTCGGGAGTTCGAATCTCTCCGTCAGCGCCTCCCTTCAACTCGGGAAATCTATTCAACGCTGAGGTTGCTCCGTAACCATGGGCGTGCGCAAATCGGGACCTCCCCTCATCGCGCTTATGCTCTCTTTGGCACTCGTTGGATGTCTATCTGCAGTACCTGCGGAATGGGGCACCGGACAAGGAATGGTCTCAGTAGAGATGTCTGATGATGATACCAGTGTGACTATTCACAAACGCCTTTCTAGTGACTCAAATAATGACATCGTTGCTGTTGAGGCTCCAATTATTGGTTGCAACACCAATGAAAATGGAACTATTCCTGCGAAATCACGAGATGTAACTGCAGCAGACCATGGTGGAGATCCAATCAGAATCGAAGGATGGCTTGCAACGTCGAAGAGTTTTCCTGATGATGATGGCCCGTCCATTGAAGCAATAATCGTCGATGTGATGCCAATCGAAGATGCTGAAGACATCAAGGGTATCGATAGAAATCCTGCAACGGAAGTTCCTGGAATCCAAGACAAACGATGGGCTACCCCCCTCTACGCTGAAGCTCAATTTGGACAGGACTACGAATCCGTAGAGCAAAAGCGTGGTTGGGCGCTAATTGGTATCATTCCAGCGAATGAAAATGTGCTCGATGGCATGGCTGGTCTACAAGAATGGAATCGGCCAATTGCCTTAGAGGGATACATATTACACGGGTCTGATGGAGGTCTCAGGAATATTCCTTCTTGGGAGACATCCGTACAGAACTGTGAATTGAGTTCAAATACGCGTTTTGCTGCCCACATGGTAATCACAACCATCGAAATTGGAGGCGTTACTGCATCTGAATCCGAGTCATACTCTATGGGTAGTATGCCCGTTATCGGAGGTCCGCTTTATCTGATGATTGTCCTTATCGGAGGTGGTGCAGGTGCCTTCGGGACATTTACCTACGCCTCAATCCAGATTCGCACAGCAGCATCGAAACAAGCAGCGATGCTAATGTCTGAGAAGCAAATCAAAGCCGCTGGAGGAGTTGTAAAAGAACTCAAGAAGCACAAGAAAGAAGTTGAAAGTATCAACCAAGACAGGAAGAAATCCGAATCCATAGGTGTTGTCGATGATACTAGTGTGAAGAAAGTCGAGATCAAAGAGTTCGATGTCTCTGCAACTCTAGAAGGGGCAGGGGCTGTTATGGAAGCACTGGATTCTGTCTCACATAATCCAAATGCAGGAGTAATTCAGACCGAAGCATCTGTTGAGATGGATGACAAATTACGTGAAGTAATGGAGGCCGCAATGGCAGAATCTAGTTCACCTTCTTCTGGACCTAGTGGGCGAAGAAAAGGAGGAGGAGTGACTGGAGGAGGCCCGGGGAGTCGAAGAACTATGTCGAGTTCAATTGCCTCTGAAGAGGCAGTAACCGAATCTGATCCTGAACCTGTGAGTAGAGGCCCGCCTGTCAAGCGTAAGCGAGCCGTTCGTACTCCGAAAGAGGATATCCCAGAGCCAGAACCTGAGCCGGAGCCGAAAATCGATACCCGCGATGGGCCGAGTATCTCGGATGATGATGAATTCTCAGATTTCAGTTTCTAATTAGACGATTAGACGGATTGCCTGTGGTATTACCTGCATCTCTAATGGTGTGCATCCAATGAGTTCCCCATCGATGTTGATTGCCATGGGTTGATCCGTCTCGATACGAAGATGCTTGAATCGATGATATACGACGCTGGGATGAAAGACATGTCTCCCCTCCTTCTGGAGCATACCAAATGCCTTGAGTAACGATGGGCGGCTCATTCTCTGCAGTATACCGAGATCCATCTCACCATCATCAATTGATGCTCCTGGGCCAAGTTTCAAGCCAGAGCCTCCAAGTTGTGTATTCTGGATTAGGAAAAGGGTATAGTCTCCCTCCATTGAATGCCCATCAAGAATCAATGTAGCTCGACGGCGACGATTGACAAGCATCATCATGACAATACCGACGTCGTAACGTATTGGTCCCATCCAACGTAACTTCTCTGCTAGAACAACCGAGTCTACCCCTAATCCCCAAGTCACAAGATTGTGACTATACCAGGTCATCTCCGGCCCCGGATCCTTACGATTCCCTGAACGAAGATTTACTTCGGCAAGATCAATTGCTTGAGTACGACCCCGAAGAATTCGAGATACTGCATCATCCACTCCTGAAATTTCTAGTTCCGTTCCTTGGGAATTTCCGGTTCCAGCGGGTATAACTGCGAAAATTGGATTTCCTGTCGGCTCAGCCCTCATCCGACCAGTAATCGACTCAGATAAGGTACCATCTCCGCCAACTACGGCAATACAATCTCCATCGCTAAGATTGAGAGAGGATGCAATTTCAACGAAATGACCTGCATATTCTGAATGATGGGTTTCAACGATTACTCCGGCCTCAATCAGGAGGCGTTCTGCCTCTTGGCCAACCAAGATGCCTTTCTTCCGGCCTGAATATGGATTAACAAGAAGATGTACTTTGGAAGGCTTAGGCACGTCAATTGCGGGCTGAGTGAAAAAGGGAGCAAAGATTGGGCGATGAACACCACTACGCTTCTTAGATGAGGTATCTGCTTCGAAGACCAATCGTTCAACGGAAGTGTCCATGAATTGAGAGAGGGGGTTCACAACATGAACTCTATCCTAAACCGCTTGATGATTAAAGCGAAGCCATCATGATAGATGCAGCCCCCCCAACCAACATGGAGCCGGATGTGCGATTCATGGCAAGAGCCATCGAGATTGCAGAACGTGGCCTAGCGCGCGTTTCTCCGAATCCGCCAGTGGGTTGCGTTCTTGTTCGAGATGGTCGTATCATAGCAGAAGGTTGGCACGATCGTATTGGTAACCTGCACGCTGAACAAGCTGCAATTGCGGATGCCGAAGAACGTGGGGAGCCAACAGAGGGAGCAACTGCATACGTAACACTAGAGCCATGCAATCACTTTGGACGAACGCCCCCCTGCACACAAGCTCTACTATGGGCGGGAATCGATTCAGTAATCATCGCTGCTAAGGATCCAAATCCTAATGTCCGTGGCCACGGTATTGGCGCTCTCAAAGAAGCGGGTATTGAGGTCCATTATGGCATGCTAGAAAAAGAAGCAGAACTACAAATGCAGGCTTTCATGCGATGGTGTCACCATAGGCGACCTATTGTGACAATTAAAATTGCAGTTGATGCAAAAAATAATGTCGATACAAATGCTGGACCGCCTGCCCGTTTTACCACAGAAAAATCACTTCAATTCGCTCATGCTTTACGTCGTCAAATGGATGC
>JAZADD010000011.1:0-25435 GCA_036124005.1 Thermoplasmatota archaeon | reverse complement strand
ATGCTCAACAGGGTTAACTCCCGGTTGAGGAAGAAATGGTAGGGGTACGTGTCCTGTAAGTAGGACACCAATGACGGTCTGAATTAGGCCGAGAAGAACTTGGAGTGCATCGAAACTATTCTCGGTTTCTCCAAAGTTGATTCCGAGGCCGAAAATAAGGAAAACTAGGCCAAAAACGGCCATTAGATACGGTGCAATACGCATAATCCCAACCTGCCCAAGGCACACCTACACTCTACTGGAAGCGGTTCTCGCTTTAATATCCAACCCGATACACAGTTGCAGATACCCTTTCATTCACTCTACTCAGAATTTGCGATGCATCTTGTCAGGACGTGAGTCATCTGCCGGATCTGGTCCACCGTAACGGTCTGCCATAGACATGGGTGGTTCCTTGGGAGGTTGGGGCTCTGGCTCCGGTTCTGGCTCCGGTTCTGGCTCCGGTTCTGGCTCCGGTTCTGGCTCCGGTTCTGGCTCCGGTTCTGGCTCCGGTTCTGGCTCACTAAGATCGAGATCAAATTCAGGAATTTCTTCAGACTCAATATCCGAAAAATCAGGAGCTGATGGGAGTTCTATTTCCTCCTCTTCGATGAGATCGGTTACTTCCATTACAGCCTTGATATACGATGAAATATGGCCAATTTGGATTTCATCCAAGTCATTTTCTTCAGCCTTCATAGCCACGTCTTGCTTTTGCTTGAATGTCATTCGACCATCAGAATAGGCAATCATCATTGATGCGATGATGTCACGTAATCCATCAGCTCCATGGCCATCTTCCCATGATTCAATGTGGTCTCCAATTAATGGGAAGCCTTCGAAACCAATCGCTTCTCCGACTGAAATCTCTTCACCATCTCTCATCACAGAAGAACCAATGAAATCACCATGGATTCCATTCGCTCGGATTCGTCCTTCATCGGTAAGGTGGAACGGAGAACCTACAGGGCCTGTAGACCGGATTTCGCCCTCGGCTTCCATCGCTGCTAAAGCAACATGTAGGCCCTTTAGATCGCCCATAGTCACTGCGTCAATCGCTTCGTTCAATGTTGGACCTGTGGAATCTTCCTGATTCGATGCAACATACCGCAGGTGGAGAAGAATTCGTTCCCGCATAGTTAGTGTCCGAGTGTATGTTGGCAATGGAACGGGTTCTGATTCAAGATCCGTTTCGCGTACTTTCGTAAGATCTGTCGCAGTCGTATTCATACGCATGGAACGAACGAGGAATCGGAGTAGAAGTATGACAACAAGAAGTCCCCCCAAGCCAGCGGCGATGAGAGTCGGATCCGGGTCCATTCTGCACCAATCCCAACCGGGGAAAACCGGCACCGTTCATCAAGGATTGCCGATAAAAAGGAGAGTTCGACCCATCCGAAAGTTCCGGAGAACAATCGGATGAGTCGGGGGAGCCTGCAAAAAGCAGTCTAGAGCAGCGGTCGAAACCGCCAGACCTGACACGTTGTGATCAAACCTCGAGTTCGTCGAGGATGCCGTCCCCGTCATCGTCAGCATCGAGGTGGTCCTCAACGCCATCGTTGTCGTGGTCGAACTGACCGGTCATGTCGTTGCCATCGTTGTTCTCGAACCAGTCGGAAAGGCCGTCGTTGTCGTCGTCCGTATCCAACTTGTCCTGTAGTCCATCGTTGTCATGGTCATAGCGCCACTCGCCGGTAACACCGTCGAACTCGTCAACGTCGAGAATCTCGTCGTTGTCGTCGTCCGGGTCAACACCGTCATCCATACCATCGTTGTCATGGTCACGGGAGTAGTCCTCACCGTTGGGTCCCTTGTCGTTGATGTTGTCGATGCCGTCGTTGTCGATGTCGAGGTCGAGGTTGTCGGCTAGGCCGTCGTTGTCGTGATCGTAGATATCCGTGTTAGGGTTACCATCGTTCACTTCTTCCTCATCGTCGATGCCGTCGCCGTCATCGTCGCTATCCTCGGCATCATCGATGCCGTCGTTGTCGTGGTCTTCCGGGCTCTCATCAACACTGTCGGGGATGCCATCATTGTCGTCGTCGTTGTCCGCGTCGTCAGGGATGCCGTCTCCATCGTTGTCGTTGTCGCCGTTCTGCTCCTGGTTATCGAGCTGCTGTCCTTGCTGCTGGTCGGATTGCTGACCCTGCTGGCCCTGCTGGCCGTTCTGGGTCTGGCCGGTCTGCTGCTGGTTCTGACCGTTCTGGTTGTCACCGTTCTGGTTCTGCTGATCCTGTCCGCCTTGCTGGGCGCCTTGTTCGCCGCCCTGCTGCTGCTGACCTTGACCATTGTCCTGCTGCTGACCTTGCTGGCCCTGCTGACCCTGCTGGCCCTGCTGACCCTGCTGGCCCTGCTGACCTTGCTGGCCCTGCTGGCCGGACTGTTGTCCTTGCTGACCCTGCTGACCCTGCTGGCCCTGCTGGCCCTGCTGGCCTTGCTGACCTTGCTGGCCCTGCTGACCTTGCTGGCCCTGCTGACCCTGCTGGCCCTGACCTTGGCCCTGACCTTGGCCCTGACCTTGGCCCTGACCCTGTCCTTGACCTTGGCCCTGACCTTGGCCCTGACCTTGGCCCTGACCCTGTCCTTGACCTTGGCCTTGACCTTGGCCCTGACCCTGTCCTTGACCTTGGCCTTGACCTTGGCCCTGACCCTGTCCTTGACCTTGGCCTTGGCCTTGTTCGCCTTGGCCTTGGTCGTTGGACTCGCCACCGCCGTTAGTTCCGCCATTACCGCTGCCGGTCTCAGAATCTTGGTAGTCCGGGTCGTAGGCATCTGGGATGCCGTCGCCGTCCTGATCCGAGGATTCACCGTCATTCGGGTCGTTCGGGAACGCGTCAGTGGAGTCAGGCTTGCCGTCGCCGTCGGTATCTGCACTGTTCGGGTTTGTCCCGCGTGCATATTCCTGGGCGTTGGTCAGACCATCGCCGTCCGGATCTGCATTAGCGTCGCCACCAGAATTTGGGTTAAGGCCGTGATTGACCTCCCATCCATCCGGCAAGCCGTCGCCGTCGCTGTCCGCGCGGGTCATGTCCGTTCCTTGCTGCTGTTCCTCGGCGTTCGTCAGACCGTCACCGTCCCAGTCAGCTCCACCATCGGAGCCGTCTAGAGGGTCGGTACCATCTGCGGATACTCCCACAGATGCAGCCATCAGGACCATGAACAGTGCAATTAGCATGCTCAATTTCTTGTTCGTGTTCTTGTTTTGCATAGTTTTCACTTCCATTGCATTTCCTTTTTTCAGAGAACCCGCCGTTCTCTCTGTCCGGGATCGCTCATGCATGGCATGACATTCGAACTCCGGGATGTGGCGGTTAAATCGACTGTGTGGTTAGCACTCGGGGTATTTTCTTCATGGAGCAGGAAGAACCGGATTGCTGCGCAATCCCTGACTAAATCAAGGGCCCGATTCTTCTCGTAATTTCGCTCCAGTCCTCCGTTTTCTGCCATTCTAAGCCACATGTCGTTCTAGGGTGCCCTTCGCTCCCTCTGTCTATTGAAACAGCCTTGGGGTATATGAAACCCGCATCATCCATGTTTGGGATTAGGGAGTTAGGCGACGGAGTTCCGCTTTGAAACGAGCGGCGCCAAGAATGTGGCGAATTGGTGCAAGAATTGACATGAGAATCAAAGCAACAAAAATTGCTGGCGTCCAAAACGTGATCCCTTGGCCTATCGTCAACCAAGCCGACCAAGCAACAATGAGAGTTGCCCAAATTCCGTAACGGCGGGCGAAAAGTGATGTCCGAGCACGAGTGATGTCATCCGAATAAAGCTGAGGTACCTCGTCCGGTGTGACGAAGCCTTGTTCAACAGCGCATCGAACACAGACAAGGTATCGGGGACCGTTTCCTCGAATGAACTGGTCTTGAGGATATACTCCTCGACAGTAGCGACACGTTGCCATCTGAATCTCTCAACCCTACGGAATCACACCGACTCCTTCAATTCTGCTGTTCAGAAGTCCGAGGAGTGTCCACCAAAGGACTCTGAAAAACAACGGAGTCAAGTTGGAGGAAATTCTTGAGTAAAATCCGGCCTTCTGGACTTCCACACGATTCAGGATGGAACTGAACGCCGTGAACTGGTCTGTCAATTGCCTCCACACCCATGACTAGTCCCGTGGGCTCAACCCACGCATTAGCAACTAATTTCTGATTCATATTCTCCTTCGGGGCAGTGATACTGAGACTGTGATAACGCATCATTGTCGAAGAATTATCAGAGCGGACGAATAAACCCGAAGAAACATGTTCAACACTCATTGGAACGCCATGAACTGCTCCTGTAGGAGTGCGGTTGAGAGTCCAACCATCCGCAATTCCTAGAGCTTGGTGCCCCAAACACAGACCAAGGGTCGGTAATGGAGAATCAGTATCTAACGCCCAATGGGCGAACGCCATGGTGAGTTCTGATGCTGTTGGTTCAGACGGGCCCGGACCGAGAACAATATGAGTTGGTTTGTGCGTCGCGAGTAAAGTATCGATATCGACATTTGATTCGGGACCGCGTCCGGGAACGATAGTAACATCTGCTCCACATATTCGAAGTTCATCGACGATGTTCCATGTGAACGAATCTAGATTATCTACGAAAAGAACACGGGGTGGATTCGCCAGGTGTTGGACCCGAGGAGGTTTGGTATTGAGGCGAGTCAGTAAAGCAGACGTTCGATCATCCACGATTCGGACTGGAGTAATGCTTGATTTTGCAGAAACTGGATTAGTCAAAGGATCGACGTTTGATTTCGGCCAACAGGCTTCAATCAATGCTGCTGCCTTCAACTTCGCTTCTTCGACCTCTGATGCCGGGTCGGATTCGACTGTTATGCCTCCTCCTGCCTTGATTGTAGCATACCAACCACCGTCTGTAAAATGCGCTTCCATCGTCCGAATCAATATGTTCCAAATACCCTGATTTTGTAATGAATCTTCGAACCCGATTGAGCCTGTCCATGCACCTCGTGGAGCTTCTTCGAGTTCGGATATTGCAGCAATTGTCGCATCCTTTGGACAACCTGTAATGGAACCACCTGGGAAGAGATGTTGTAGCGCATGGGGGACATCGACATCAAAATCTGGAGCGCCTGTAATGGTACTCACCATGTGGTGTACGTTTGGTAAAGATTCGATGCGCCAATCCGCCCATACTGTAGAGCCTTCACGACTAATTTGACGAATGTCATTCATCTCAAGATCGACGAGCATCATGTGTTCTGCTATCTCTTTTCGAGATGCTAACATCTTCGTCACTTCAGCAGCATCCGCTTCAGGATGTATGCCTCTTGGACGTGTGCCCTTTATCGGACGGGTGGACACGCGATCTGCCTCCATCTCTAGCAAGATTTCTGGGCTTGAGGAAGCAATGGCTAGACCGAGATCAGGAGCATGGAGCCAGCCTGAAAATGGAGCAGGGTTTGCCTCAACCAACCTCTCAAACACCCCCCATGGGTGAATATGCGTCGGCCCGCTCCAAGTGCGGCCGTAGTTTGCCTGGTAGAGGTGGCCACCACGAATTGATTCGATGATGCGTTGAACTTGATGGGCGTGGTGGGCGTCAGAAGTACTCACTGGATCTATTGGGTCTACAAATCCTAGAGGTTTTGAGTGGATAATAGGTACCTCAGCAATCTGTAGATTGGCCCACGAGTGGTTTTCGTCAGAAACAAGAGTCAAGATATCGTGTTCACGATTGTGGTGGATATAGGCATCAAGAGGGTACAGGACACCGAGAATTGTTCCCTCCTTAGGCCGAGAAAGAATTTCAACTGGTGATGTCCACTGGACAAGGTCGTAACCAAGTAGCCCAGTAACAGTTCCAATGCTTGGTAATCCATCTGGGGCTGATTGAGGCGTTACAAGACGTGCGATACGCATAGCTTCAGCAAGATTCGAAGCAGAATGAACTTCGAGGGTGGCCCAATTTACGCCATTCCAACGCTGAGTTTCAACTACCATTGGCGGGGTGTTAGAAAACTTGAGTTCGCCCCTTAATGGTGAATCAATGAAAGATTTCATGCCAACAAAAGAAGGCTGTTTGAGGAGAGTTCGATGGGTCGCAGGTCCCATCAGAAGAGAATTTTGGGCAATGTCCGATACCGGGCCTCCTGAATGTAGGAGAAGTTCGTCAGGAGACGAATCAACTGAACGAATGGTTCGTAGAGACCTTTGGAGATCAACAAGTGGTTGCTCGCTATCGAAGTGAGAAAGGCACCGATGGATCATGCACTTCACCGAACCTCGGAAGCGGACCATGCTGTCTTCAATCCACGCTCAATCGGATCAAGAAGGCGGTTACCCACTGGAATATCATGACCGTCTATCTCTTCGACTACAACGACTCCTATGCCTGTACCAATTACGACCAATTCACGACAGCGGCGCACTAGTTCTTCCGTTAGCCAAGCCATTCTTAGTGGAATTCCAGCGGATTCGAGTTCATTCTCAATT
Source organism: Thermoplasmatota archaeon (assembly GCA_036124005.1). GTDB lineage: Archaea > Thermoplasmatota > Poseidoniia > Poseidoniales > Thalassarchaeaceae > MGIIb-N2. Next base: position 19,010 of record JAZADD010000011.1, on the reverse strand, counting down.
AACGTTAGAGTAACGGAAGCTACGGCACCCTGCTCCTCTCCTGGAGCATAAGCCACTCCATCTTCATCCAAGAGAATCGGTGTACAGCGATCTCCGTCGACAATGCAATGATCGTGAATCAATAGGGCGATATCAGAACCCATGCGCTCGGCATTCTCCATCGCTGTTACGTATGCAGACCATGCACCATGCTTGATTCCGCGAAAACGTCGAGGCCATCTAGGCGCAGGTACGCTAATTGCCGAAACTGGCCCTCGAATCATTGGATTCTTGCGTATATCGACTGAAAGTTTCCCCTCCGCTGACCATCTGATGCGCATCAGACCAGTCTCAAGATTTGTCTCCTCCAATCCTTGATGGATTCCTTGCCTGAAAATATCTGAACTCAATGGGGGACAGCGTGCAGTTTCAGCGAATTGGATAAGGCGCTTTTCGTGCGCTGAAAATGCAAGGACTGTGGAGTTCCGAAACGCGACCGTCGTGAAGACGGAGTCACCGGGTCGCTCGTCGCTCATACTTGGAGGAGTAGCCCTGAACGGAAGAGGCTTCTGCGTTCAGAGTAGATCATCGAGGAATGACATGTCAAGGTCGCCATCCCGCTGTTCACCTGACCGCAATGCCTTCGCAGCATTCGTCAATTCCTGTGTATTGAGATATTGATCTTGGTTGTCGTCGTGATATCGAGCCTCTTGCACCAAAACGTCAACAGATGGCAAATCATACTCTCTGACAAGGTCACCAGCTCTTTGCTTGGAATAGTTGTAATCGACAACTGGGGCTACTTGTGGTGCACTAACTGGTTGCGCATCCATCGGAGGCGGGGCAACTGTGGGTGAGGCTAGCATATCCATATCGTCGTCATCCCAGCGTTCCTGATTTTGTATTCCATAGGTTCCTTGTGCCAAATGAGCCCATTCAGCACTTGGATCCTTACGACGCATAACGAAGAGAGCGACCATTGCTGCCATAATCAAACCAAGTAAGACAAGGATGAGTAATGTCTGAAGTCCGAGAGCCTCCCACCAAGCTGCATCCTCTGAATCACCTGGGTTGGGTACTATGGAAGGATCGTATGGTAACAATGCCTGAGCTGTGACCCCGAATCGATGAACGTCACCGTCGTGTGCAACCACAGTCACATAATGCGTCACATTTTGATCTAAGGTGTCGTTACCGATGGCGGAAAAGGTGTAAGATGCGCCCTGAACAAAGTCCTTGACAAGGAGTGAGTCGCGAGTGTCCTCAAAGACTTCGTTAGATGCGTATATCCAGTAAGACCGGACCTTTGCATCTTCAGAGATATCCCATTCAACGATAATTGAGGTTCCATCATCAGACCAACGCAGAGTGATCCCTGTAATTTCTGGAAGATGGAGGCCTGGATCAAGGAGAGAATTGTCAATCGGAGAACGGCTGGAAGTCAAGAGTTCGGTATACAGAGCGTTACCTGAACTGTCGACAGGTACGACGGCAACCCAAGTTTCAACTCCGGGGGCTAGAGGAATTGCAGCATCCGTACCAAGGTCAGAAGAGAAGATTTCAACCTCTGCTGGCAAATCCGGATTCCTGTCAAGAATGGCTGCAGGTTCCATTGTGGAGGCATCACTGAACGGCAATGAAGAAGTGAATATTTCGTAACGATCGATGTCGCTTGCGAGGCTCAAGTCGAAAGAGACGTGGAGGCCGTCACCCAAATCATCTGGGCGATCTGCTAAAGTCGGTGCATCCAAACGTGATGGGGGAGTAATATCTCCTCGATTATCGATGGGTGTAACTTCAACCATTTCGAGGCGAGTGAGGTAAACGTTGTCGTTTTGATCGTGCGCCGTAACAGTCACGTAGAGTTTCACACCGGGTTGTATTGATTCAGAGAGAGCAGTGCTAACTGAACTACCACCATACAAAGCGGTATCAACTGTAATCTCAACACGCTCCTCTGCCCATCCGCGGCGTTCAACCAAGATTAGCCCACATTCATCGGGGTCTTCTGAGCAAGCACTCCATTTCGGTCCTACAGTGGTAACTGGGTGTTCGGATACCCAGACCACGTAATGTTCCAAGTCCCGATCGAAACTGGGTGTCCAACTAACATCGATACTAGTGCCATCATCATCTGGAGTATCCCATGCTTCGATGTTAGTAATACGTTCAGGTGGCTGAGGAGCAACATTCGCGACTGAAGTGGCTTCTACAATTGTGACATTTTCTAGATCCTTATTCTGCCATAGGTCAACTGCAACTACTGTGAACCAATGGACTATTCCATCTTGGATTGGTCGGCCTGCAATGTCATTGACGACGACTGAAATCGTAGTATCTTGAGATTGATCTTGCCTGCCCATCTGTGTTGGAGGTCCTTGACCTGGACCGCCTGGGGGCCCTCCACCTGGAGGTCCTGGGCGTTGATTTTCGGTTGGTAGACATGAGAAAGTTGTCAGAGCAATGTCCCATCCAACAACATCTGATGGTAACGTTTCCGAGTTTGCAATATGGCCGTAAATTTCGTAGAAGGCGCAATCTTCCTCCTCATTCGCAGTCCATTCAATGGTAATATGGCCACCTTCATCTTCGGGAGTGTCGAAGGCTACTATGTCTTCTACAGGGGCAGGAGGAGTTTCATCATCCTCCAAAGCGGTCCAAATTACAGGACCGACGATTGTAGCATTTGACTCATCGTATTGTCCACTTTCATCGGTACACACAAACGCAAACCAAAATGGATCATTGATTGGGATTTGAGTAAAAGTCGTATTTGCCTCTCCAGCTGGTATTGCTATTGCCCTAGAAAGGCGATATGGGTAATCCTCGGTAATGGGGATGGGGGCTCTCCAATAATGTGTAAAGGCATGATCAAGTTCAGTACATGCAGACCATTCAAGCACGACTCTACCCTCTTGATCCTCATCGATTGTGGCGTTTACCCATGCAGGAGGAGAGGGGATATTGTCGATTGGGGTTGCAAACGTACCGAAATTAGATGGTTGACCTAATAGCGCACCGGAATACTCTGTTACAATGGAAATACCATATTCGACGCCATCTACCAAGGGCGTTCCCAAAGATGTGGTGAGTTCCGCAGAAACAACAGCCCAAACTGGTATTCGAGCATCATAACTTCCAGAAGAATCTGTTAATTCTTCAATATCTGATAAGGTGAGTCCGTTCGGATATTCGGCCGTTTCCCACACATAGATTCGGTATGCGACCCAGCCATGATCTGTAGATGGGGACCAACGAGCAATGAGGGTCTCTCCTCCATCATTTGGTCGATCAAAGAACTCCAACACCTCGGTAGGCTGCTCAATTCGAACCCAGTCATAGGTAAGGCGAACCCAAATGGACCCATTTGATGGGCTCTGAAGACCAAGTTCGACTTGGCGGCCAATTTCACTCATTGCAGCATTATCAATGGCGTTTTGGAGAGAGGATTCCAAACTAGAATCGAGTTCGGCAAGGTCCCAAATTCCTGTGTAATTGAGAGTGGTAGTGGACATCCATGTTGCTGCACCCTGAACAGGACTCACAGATGTTACAGCATTCTGAATGAGTTGAATGCCGTTAGGCCCCTGTGCACCAGTAGATGATGTGACTGAAGCAGTGGATGAATCAATTAACACAATCTGTCGGCCGGGATGTGTCTGGTTCGTAATGTCGTAGTTTGCACCAGCAACGAGAACTGTCAATGGATCTGCACGACGATTTGTGAAACGGTCTGCCTCATTATGTGAAATTGGAGCGAACAAATGTAAGCCATCAGAACCAACTGTGGCAAGGCCATCAGAATCGATGTATCCTGCCATCTGATTTGTGATTTGAATCACGTCATCAACAATGTGGGATCCGCCTGCAGCAAAATAGGTGATACCTGGAAGGCCAATCGATACTACCTCTATGCCATCACTAACCAGTGTATTAGGTGGGTATCCCGCCATCGTAAGTGGGTTCGGTCCATCTTCCATCTGACCTGAACTCGCATTCCAGTGAATGATTGGGGCGGTAGCTGTCGCAATATGGACACCCCATGCATCTGCAGAAATGGATTCAATTGCATTATCTGGAATCATATCGATTGGACGGGTTGCTGATGGAATCATTGTCGCTGTGGGAACTTCAGTATATCCAGGACGGGTAATGCCGCGACCATCATGTGCAACAAACATCGTCTCTCCAAACACAGTAGATACTCCAGATGAGTCGACGATTGTCGTTGAAGGAAGAACGGTCAATCCCGAGACGGTTGTTCCAATCAAACCTGATTGCTCATTGAGTACACGAACCACGGTCATGCTCGTTGTGTTAAGTTCGGCAACACCGCCCCATGTGCCTACGAGTAAATTTCCATTGGCAACACCGAGTTCGCGGACATATGGGAAGGGGAGTCCATCGAGAACCGTAAACGGATCATCCCAATCAGAAGTTGTTAGATTCCAGACGCCAAGGCCACCGATTGTTGCAATCCAAATACGGCCATCATGCTCTTCAAAGTCCCAAACGAAATTGCTTGGAAGTGCTGCAATGAGTTTGCCATCTGAAATTGTGTTGTTGGCCACATCATAAACTTGGACGCCTGCGGCAGTGGAGTCGGTACCCATCAAACCGATTACAAGATTACCATTCCAAGGTACAATACCATCATGATTCCAATGGAAGCCGATTACTGGAGGTTGTAACTGTCCAGTGGACAAATCTATTCTAACAAGCCCTTGGAAGATTGTTGAAACCCAAAGGTCTGTACCATCATGGTATATTTCGTTCACAATTTCAAATCCGAAAGAGAATGATCGATCCCAGCGCACGCTACCATTAATCAACGTCCCTTCGAGAATCGATGTGCCTAGACCGGATGTTACATCCTCACCTTGAACTGCGTATACTTTGTTCCCATGAGATAAGAACTCCAGAATACGACCTGAGCTGAGAGCAACGAAGGAGTCAACCCCCCCGGGCGTCAATCCGTTGGCATCCAGAAGGTCAACACGGCTGTTACCTGTGTTCTCACCGTTACGTGCGATAGCGTATGCAGTCGCTCCAGTGGATGTTGGTTTAACCACGATACTGCCACTACTCAAACCCGGATCAATCAAAGATCCTGCGCCAACTGTTGTGCCAGAAACGGGGACTTGTGAGAAGCCTCCAGCACCAGTGCCAACGTGTGAAATCAGTACGCGGTTGTTGTGATATAGCAAACCACCTGGGAAGACCGCTTCCTCAGAAATTCCATCACCAGCGTCAATGGGTGCAAGAGCTTGATTCTGTGTTCCATAGATATAGCGTCCAATACCAATGCCATCGGTGTCGTAACCAAAGTAGACGATTTCGTTTGCTTGATCGCAACTTACTGCCCTTACATCGTCATTATCGATTTCTCCACCACTAGCACGGAAATCACCAATCCATGAATTGGATGAAAGGTCGTAACGAGCGACTCCTCCTGGAGCCCACCAACCAAGATTACCCATTGCAACGTGAACGATGCCTGCGCATTCCCCGATATCTGCTGGATAACCTGATGGGACTGATCCCGAACCTGCAGCAATACTTTGCCACTGCCCAGAAGTTCCATTCTTGATGTGAATGTCAGAATTAGTGTTCCAACCCGATTGAGCATATGTGCCAACCCATAGATCGTCACCCACTACCTTGACTGTGTAGACATCCTCATCACCAGATGAAGGCATGCCGCCGTTGTTGGGATTCCAACGAGTAAGCCATGTATCATTAGTTGGATCGAAGCGGAGTAAACCATCTAGTGAACCAAAGAGATACTCTCCATTGAATTCTACCATACCACGTATACGTCCATCGACATCATCCCAAGAACCGAGTAAAGTCATGTTTGCAGCATTGAAGCGACGGAGGTAATTTTCACCATACGCAACCCATAATTCACAATCTGCCGGATCTAATGGGAAACAATCACCAAGATATTGTGCATTCACACGCTCAATGTTCCCTGTTGAATCGAGAGTATCTGCCCAAGAACCGTTCGTCACATTCCAGCGAACGACTGCTCCAATTCCAGTCCACCACTGAGATGGAGTGACTCCCACCCACAATTCATCACCAATCATATTCAGTCCATTGGTGATACCTGAGGTTCCAATCCTTGCACCTACATCGAGCTCAGAAAGGCTGGAATCTGTAGAGAGGTCGATTCGGAAAATCAAATCTCGAGAATTTTGGTAATTTTGTTGCTGTGCGTAGTGCAAAATCCCACCATAGATTGTGATATGCATAGGATCCCAATTCGAAAGTGTTGGACCCCCGCTATTGGAACCCTTATTCCAATCACGAAGAACCGTTGAAGTGTTCAAATCAATCTCGGTTAGACCAAAATTACCCCCTGCCCAAAGCGTATGACCTGATTCTCCAAGTGCAAGAGATGTTACTCCATCTCCATCGATAATATTCGAGCTTTGGTCCCATGGAGAGAGCCAGTCGCTATTCACAAGGTCATACCGCTGTATACCTGCACCATCAAAGCCCACGTAGGCAATATCATCGTGAACGACGACTTTTGCATTGTTGGTAGCCTCCCCTGCTTCCCATGTGTCAAGAACTACTTCGTTGGCAGTATCCCATACTACAGCACCATTCTCCGTTCCAACGTATATCTTGTTGTTACCTATGAGACGAACACTTCGAACATCATCTGGAATATCATCGTCATCATCCCAGCAATCATCGAATTGGAATGTCCAAGTGTATCGACATAGGCCCCGATCTGTAGCAGCCCAAATACTCCCTGAATCTGAATGAGTATCGAAAAATTCGCGGGGAGTGAAGCGACCTTGTTGTGAAACTGATGAGCCTTGGCCGTTGGCAAAACGCTCGAGACCAAATGATGTCCCTACGAGAACTCCTCCATATGGATCCGCTTCCACTGAGAAGACTTCGTTTGATTGCATTGGGGATCCTTGACCTGGTTGATTGCCGCCTCCCGAAGTGTAACGATCCAGTACTTCCCCTGTAACTCGATCATACACTAAAACGCCGAACCCATCAAGGCCCAACCACACCGTAGTTCCATCACTTGCAATTGGTGCCCAATCAAGCTCATCCGCTCCAAGTGATTGCCATGATCCAATAACCTCGTTCGTAGTGAGATCTATTCTCATGACGCCTTCCTCATCACTGCCAATATAGACGATGCCTGAACGGGTTGCAATTTCTCCAACATCGTCGCTATCGAGTTCTTGTAAGCCGCTTGCCTGTTCATTGAATTCGGTCACAGTGCCGCTACTCAGATTCCATACTGTCAAACCTTGACCTGGGTGAGATAGGCTAAGTGTAGAGGTGTATGCATCGTAAGACATGTCTTGGATGAAATCCGAGGCGATAGAGGGTGAAGATGCCTCATCTAGTGTCTGAAGAAGAGAGCCGTTGGAATCGAAAACCATCAAGCCACTACCAGCGGTCCCAAGGTAAACATCAGTGCCATCTGTGGCAATCGATCGACCATCCTCATTGGTGCGTATCGATTCAATCCAGATATTCTGAGATGAGTCGAATCGATCAATCCAGTCAGCACCACCGATCCAGTAAACATCGCCTAATCGTGTAATGCTCATCATTTCTTCAGCACTAGGAGAATTTGCGAAAAGTTCTGTACGCTCAAACGATGGTGTATTTCCAGCCTCAAGAACCGATACGCGACCTGATGCGCCAATCAACAAGACAGACTCGTTGACGGGGCCACGTAGTGCTCCTTCGTTTGCCTCCCAAGGTAACACTACAATCGGGCTCGGCACATTCAGATCTGTTGCAATATCTGTCGAAGTGAATGTTAGGCTAGTTCCGTTGTAGGTATGCAAAACATCCCCTGCTAGAATGTGAATCCAATCATCCGTAACTGACATGCTCTGAACATCATCACTCGAAAGCCAATTCTGCGAAGACCATGTGGCTAGCCAGGAGCCTGTATTGAGATCCTTTCGCATAACCCCCCCATCTGCGGTAGGGATGTAGAGTACGTCGCCAGCCCTTTCAAAACCAACAATAGAATCACTGGTCAACGCATTTTGAGTGTCCCAATGAGTGTAAGTGGTACCATCCCACATTGTGATACCATGATCTTCTGTTCCAACATAGAGGTCAGAGCCGTCAACGAACATCGAAGTTGGAATGACCCGTTCGTCCGAAGTCCCCGCACATGGCCCAGTGGCTGTTGTTCCAGATGATGTAGAAATTGGGTCTACTGTCCATGCACCTGTTGTTGTATCATAACGTTCAATTGAACAATCACTAACAGCCCATACTTCGCCATTACCGTCTACAGCAAGGTCTACCTTTAGTGGAGTTTGGCCTCCAATCGCACCAAGCGACATCATTGGAGTGAAATCATCGGCAGTGAAAGCAGATACTCCGGCTGCGCTAGCGATGAGAATTCGACCCCCAGCTGCATCGACCTCGATGGCGGTTGGTTCATTCAAATCAATTACATCGATAACCCATGGATCATTATTGGCATCAACAACGAGAACATTGTCGTTAGTGACAACATACAATCGGTGGTCTGCGGGGTGGAGGGCCCAATCTTTAACTTCAAATTCAAGTCGTTCGAAAGAGACTAGGGGGTCTGCAGGTCGTAATGCCTCAATCACTAGATCGGTGATTGTTACTCCTGCAGGGAGCACGTGTGTCGCACCAGTATCAGTTGTCGGGCTAAGGCGTGCGGTATGGGGGTCTCCATTCAGGAAGTCGACTGCTCGTCCAAAATCACCATAGGTTCGCCAATCCAAAAGGCTCGTTTGTGTATCCATCAACGTAAGTTGTGGTTGATCTACCCAAACACCATCTGAACCATTGACTTGAATTTCAAAAGTTAAGTTCGATATTTCAGCCCCGGGTGCAAAATCAAACATGATTTGTCCGGTTGCATCTGTCGCAGTAGATGGGTCGGCCCCCATTGCCTCAAGTAAAACCCATCCCGTGTCATTGGAGCCGTCCATAGGCCATTCAGCGACTTGGGAAGGGTGGGCACTTATCATTGGAGAAAAACCGATGGCTGAAAGGCTGCTAAAGAGCATCAACAATACCATTAGGACCGCTGAACGAGGAGCGGAACCCGACGGATGGGGCCGATGCATGAGAATATGGCAACTGCAATGACATTTCAAAGAAACGACCTCGTGTGTGGGTAGAACAATCAGCAATTGAAAGAATGTATGAGTCCTTACTCATCACCAACAACTGCGCCTTCTTCTCCCACACGATACAGTCGTGCAGTGGATGTAGGGTCACTCATTGCCTTTGGAGAACCGCTGATTGCCACCACTCGATCTCCCACCGTCAAACGATTTTTCCCAAACACAATACGGATAGCGTTTCTCATCGTTGTACTTCCACGGTCTTCTTCCTCACAAAGAATGGCGTCTACTCCTGGAAGAAGCATAACTCGTCGGGCAACGGAAGGTGAATTTGTAACCGCAGTAATTGGGATAGAAGTAGAATGAGCTGAAACAAGACGTGCAGCATTTCCATGTTGAGTTGCCACGAGGATTCGGTCTGCTTCTGCGATACCGGCGAGAGTTACTCCTGCATGAGCCACAGCTCTAGTTAGAAGCAGTTTAGCATCTGTTGGAGCCATTAATTCGTCCCATTCAATCTCTGCACGTCGGGTGATTCGTAACATAATTTGCAAGGCTTCAACAGGGTGTTTTCCAGTTGCTGTTTCACCAGATAACATGACACCTGTCGCACCATGCCGAATCGCATTTGCAACATCTGCAACTTCTGCACGTGTTGGACGTGGGTTGAACACCATCGACTCCAACATTTGAGTTGCGACGATGACTGGAAGGCCTCGACTACGGGCAGTTTTGACAATACGTTCCTGAGCCATTGGGACCTCTTCTGGTGGAATTTCGACACCTAAATCCCCTCTTGCTACCATGACCGCGTCGCTCGCTTCGATAATTTCATCAAGACTTTCAAGCGCCATTGGGTGTTCAATTTTGGAAATAATCCATGCCTCAGATTCTGTTTCGTCCAATATACGTCGAACAGGTAAAATGTCCCCAGCAGTCCTCACATAGGAAACAGCGATGAATTCAACTCCTAGTGAAAGGGCGTGACGTAAAGCCTCTTCATCTCGTGGACCAACTGCTGGCAATTTTACCACAGTGCCTGGAACATTAATCCCTTTACGCTGAGAAATTGGGCCCCCTTCGATGACTTCGCAGGTTACTTCGTTGCCTTGACTGGATTTTACTTCGAGTTGAATCAATCCATCAGAGAGAAGAACTGGGTCACCTGGTTGTAGTTCCTCAGCAAGACCAAGATATTCCACTGGTAGTGTTGTAGATGTTGCTTCACCCGTTGCTTCCCCACATCGAAGGGTCAATTCTGTCCCCGATTCAAGATGAGGTTGGCCTGAAAAATATCCAAGACGAAGTTTTGGTCCAGGAAGATCTGCTAAAATACCAACATGAATGCCGCACTCTTCTCCAATTCTTCGAATGCGGCCGGCGACTTCTGCTCGCCACTCGTCTGTGCCATGGCTGTAATTCAACCGAGCCACATCGAGGCCTGCCTGAATCATCGTGCGAAGAGAGGCCTCGTCGCATGAGGCTGGGCCGATGGTCGCAACGATGCGGGTCCTTCGCATGATGGGATGCCCTCGCTATCTGTGCTTCAAAGAAACCTATTGAGAGGCTGGAAAATATTCATTTGTCAAAGGAAGGGGTTCTACCAGCCCTATAGTGCGAAAGCCCAAAGCCAAACGACGCTGGGAGGGGTAAGGATGAGCAAGGACAAAACCCTGGAACGTGACGCTCTTGAGTACCACGAAGCAAGTCCTCAAGGGAAATTGACTGTTGTTCCAACAAAGCCTCATTCCACCCAACGGGAGTTGTCTCTTGCTTACTCACCTGGTGTAGCATATCCCTGTCTTGAAATTGAAAAAGATGCAGCTAATGCCTATCGATACACTGCTAAAGGAAATCTTGTCGCAGTAATCAGTAATGGTACCGCAGTCCTCGGACTCGGCAATATCGGTGCACTTGCTGGAAAACCTGTCATGGAAGGTAAAGGCCTACTGTTCAAGGCCTTCGCTGATATCGATGTGTTCGATATCGAAGTCGATTCGGAAGATATCGATGATTTTGTGCAGACTGTGAAGAATATTGCACCTACTTTTGGTGGCATCAATCTAGAGGATATCAAAGCCCCTGAATGCTTCGAAATAGAACGGCGGCTAGTTGATGAATTGGATATTCCAGTAATGCATGACGATCAACATGGAACTGCAATTATCTCAGGAGCTGCGCTACTGAATGGTCTCGAAATTGTCGATAAGAAAATTGAGGAAGTCAAAGTTGTTGTTCTTGGGGCCGGAGCAAGTGCAATCTCTTGCGCCTCTCATTACATCCAACTTGGTGTAACTCTAGAGAATCTCATAATGTGTGATTCGGGCGGCATCATGAACAAGCGGCGGCTTGACGCCGGCGAACTCAACGAGTATAAATCCAGATTTGCACTTGATATCGGAGATGGAACAATCGAAGATGCAATCAAAGATGCTGATGTTTTTCTCGGTCTCTCAAAGGGTGGCCTTGTATCTAAATCCATGATCGCAAGTATGGCGCCAAACCCACTCGTTTTTGCAATGGCAAACCCAACACCAGAAATTATGCCTGAAGATGTCGCTGAAGTACGAGATGATGCAATTATGGCAACTGGTCGTTCCGATTATCCAAATCAAATCAACAACGTGCTCGGATTTCCTTACATCTTCCGTGGAGCGCTTGACGTTCGTGCCAAAGAAATCACTGAAGGCATGAAAATGGCTGCAACCCACGCTCTGGCTGCACTTGCAAAAGAAACAGTTCCTGACCATGTCGCAGCAGCGTATGGGGGGACTTCGCTACAATTCGGACCGGATTATCTAATTCCGAAGCCTTTCGATGAGCGTGTTCTGATATGGGAAGCTTCGGCTGTCGCTCAAGCAGCTGTTGATGAGGGTGTTGCAGAGATTAAGCCTGAAAATTTCGATATTAGCGCTTATCGGCGAGAACTAGAAGGTCGACTCGGATTGACACGTAGCCTAATGCGTGGTGTCATGAATCAAGCCAAATCTGATGTGAAACGTATTGTCTTCACAGAAGGTGATCATCCTACTGTAATCAAAGCAGCCGCGGAATGTGTTCGTGAAAATATCTGTGACCCGATTCTACTAGGTAGGGAAGTGACAATTAATGATCACAAAGAACGTCTAGGATTAGCCTTCGACTGCGAAATTATCGATGTTCGAGATGACCCGCGACGCAAGGGCATCTACTCTGATGTGCTTAGTGAAATGCGTGCACGTAAAGGTGTGACAAGAGCGGATGCTGTGAGGATGTTGAGATCAAGGACCTATTTCGGATCAATGATGGTTGCTCAAGATGATGCAGACGGGCTTGTAGGGGGCATTGACCGGCACTATCCAGATATTCTCCGTCCTTGTCTCCATACAATTGGAACTGCAGATGATGTTGAGCGACTTGTTGGGATGTACATGATGACAATCAAAGGTCAGTTACTCTTCATTGGTGATGCTACAATTAACATCTATCCTGATGCCGAAACATTAGCTGAAATTGCAATTGAAACTGCAAAAATGGCCCGACGATTTGGTGTCAAACCAGTAGTAGCTATGCTTTCGTTTTCCAACTTTGGATCTTCAAAGGAATATCGGAGCACGAGAATTGAAGATGCTATTCGTATCGTACGAGAACGTGATTCTAATTTGATTATTGATGGACCTATGCAAGCGGACACCGCATTGGTTTCCGACATACAAGAAGAGTATCCATTCATGACCTTCAATGGTCCAGCAAACGTGCTAATCTGCCCCAATCTTGCTGCGGCGAACATTGGCTACAAACTACTCCAGCGCTTAGGTGGTGCAGAAGCAACCGGCCCAATTCTTGAGGGAATGGCGAAACCTGTCCAAGTGCTCCAACGTGGTGATGGTGTGAGTGATATCGTACGAATGGCCGCCATCTGTGCTGTAGATGCGCAGCGACATCAACGCGAACGGCTGAACTGATCTTTCGGTCTTGGCGATGGTTTCATGTGAGGGTCGAGGGTCGTCGGAACCCCAAGCAGGGGTACCCGAGTGGTCAAAGGGGCTAGGATGAGGTCCTAGTGCGTAGTGCTTCGCAGGTTCGAATCCTGTCCTCTGCACCAACCATATTTTCAGAATATTATATCTGATGCCCCCATCGATGGATTCGCATGACTGAAGGATATGCTGACAGTGGCCACATCGTTTCGGTAGAATTTGATCCCAAGGTGAAAGTTTACTGGTGGCTAGGAACTATGTTTGGTCTGGTAATGACATTCATCGGAATACCAGTTGCATTTCTTTGGTTGATAATTGGAATGCCAATTCATCATAAACAATTCCAAGGTTTGGCTTGCTCCTTAACCGATCGTTCACTGAACATACGTATGGGATGGTTGTTCAAGAAACAGCAAAACATACCATTAGACAAACTCACTGATGTATCCATTCATGAAGGGCCAATCCTGAACGCATTTGGAGTGGTCAGAATGCATTTTGAAACTGCAGGATCAGCACCATTTATCCTCACAGGAGTAAGAGGGGGGCCCCAATTTAGAGACCTTGTCCTCAAACAACGTGATAGCATGTCCTCTCAATCAATGATGCCTGTACAAAATTCACAATCGGATGGGGTTCTAGTGGAAATTAGAGATTTACTGAAAGAGATAAATGCAAACCTTGCGAATAATCAGTAATCATACCCTTGATGCATTTATCCTCCAATAGAGGAACGGTGCAATCACGATGTACATCAGAACACCATATACCCCCGATGGAAGGCTCAAAACAGAGAGAGTCGCACCCGCTTCGGGAGCTAATATGAGGCTCCCGATGGTGATTCCCACAGTTGCATTCTGTATGCCACTCTCTATCGAGACAGTCATAGCTTGATTGTTTTCAAGGTCTAGAATCGTTGCACTCTTCCAACCTATTCCGAGCATTAGAATATTGAGTACAAGAACTGCAGGCCCCAGAGTCCCGATATTATCCATCAACGTGTCAAATTCACTCGCAATGGCTGCAATGACGATTATCACGAAGAGTCCTGCTGCGATTTTTCCGACTAATGACTCAATACGATTCGCTGTTGATTCTGAATATCGACGAATTATCATACCAATTATCACGGGTACGCTCGTCAGAAGAAACATGGTTATGCCGAGTTCTAGAATCTCAATATCGGGTGATGCAGCACCCATGAAATGGTCCATCGAGAAGCTCACAATCAACGGAAGTGTAACCACAGATACTACACTTACAACTGCGGTGTAAGAGATTGACAGAGCCGTATCCCCTCCTGACAATTTTGTCAGAATATTGGAAGTGACCCCCCCTGGACAGCAAGCCAGAATCATCAATCCAACAGCCATCTCTCCGGATAAATCGAAGATATTTGCAATCCCGAAACCTACCATCGGCAGGACGATCATCTGGTTCCCTAGTCCCACTGCAAATGCTTTTGGTTCACTTAAAATCAGACTAAAATCGCTCACTCTTAGCCCAAGGCCCAATGAGAACATGATGTATGCCAGAGATATGGGTAGAACGACATCAATGATGATGTTGGATTCCTCACTCGAACTAGTATCAGAATCCTGAGCAATAACAATCGGTGAAAGAACTACTATTGTCAGGAGGCAGGCAATTAGTAACTTGAATGACCCGGTCATGTAAATCGTAAGATTTCATTCAATGTATAGAATATGTCGAATACGATGGCTAGTCGGTCGTGTTATGCAGTCTTGTACACTTTTCTGCGACTATCGTGTGTAATGGGTCAACCATGAGATTGAAGGGAGGTCGCCCCTCCCAAGAAACGATTGCAATGAGAGTAACCACTGCAATGTTACTCACTCTGTTGATGATAGGAGGGGGTTTGAGTGGTTGCTTTGGTGAAGAAGAGGAGTTGCCAGTGGAAGAGCCGTCACCCTTTGATTTTGGAAAGGAAATCCCTGAAACAACATGGTATCATTACGCGGGGGGAATCGATGCTCTCAACGATTCTGCCGTCGAGGCTGCCAATATTACTGTAAATCTAACCGGAGAAAATACACCATTCTGGACTCAAGGGTCTTACTATGGAATTGGAATGAGTACATTTGAACCAACTATTGGAGTTACGTCTGATGATAATCTGTACATGACAAGTTGGGGGAATGGTCCTCTTGGTTCAACTGCCATTGTCCAATGTAGTGGAATGATTGGAATGACCAATCTGTCAGATTATTCTTGCGAGGACACATACGATCCATTGCTACCAGTCCCAAATAGCAATGATCCCTACGTCTATGTTGACAAATGGACTGATCGAATCATGAAATTCGACATGCATGCTCTTCTAGGCATGACTGTTGAATGGTCTGACAATGAAGGTGCTTCTTGGTCGCCGCCCACTGTCGCTACCGACATTCGCTCTGTCCAGGATCATCAAACGATTACTTCTGCCCCCTATCCTGCAGCTTTGCATCCCACAACTTGGGTGTTCTGCATCAATGGAAATGCTCCACACCCGTTGTGCTCCTCAAGTTTTGATGGTGGTAACACTTGGACTCCCGAGGTATCTGGTGCTCCCATTGATTGTCAAAGTGGGGGTTTGACTGCTCACCTTGAAGGGGGACCAAATGGTAATTTCTACAGAGGAAACGCTGGTTGTGATGGAAGCGGATATGCGATTTACCGTAGTACTAATGGTGGATTCACATGGACTGAGCATACACTCCCGACTGAAGAATCGGGGACTGCTGACACTTGGAATGCAGAAGAAGCACAAGTTGCAATTGATGACGATGATAACGTGCATGCAATGTGGATGGGGTCCGATAACATGCCCTACTACGCATACTCTCGAGATGAAGGGGAAACTTGGAGTGATGCAATGATGATTGCCCCCCCTACTGAGCTTGTTGGTACTGGTTTCCCAGTCGTAACTGCTGGTGCGGCTGGAAAAGTCGCATTTGGATATGTAGGTGATGCTGGAAATAATACTTGGAATGGTTACATGACTGTAATCACGGATGCGTTTAGTGAAAATCCATTGATGACTACAATACAAATCAATGAACCAGGAAATCCGCTAGATACAGAGGATGGTTGCGGATACAACCGATGTGGAGGGTTAGGAGATTTCTTGGATATGGCAGTTGATCAACATGGTCGGCCTTGGTTTGGACTATCCCATAACTTAGCAGACATCGGAATTTTTGCTACCCTAACTGAAGGCCCAGCACTAAGGGGATTAGAGGCAGAATTGGACGTCATGCCTCTTGGCGGTGAAGATACCCTCTGACGGCATGCTTTCAGTCCGTGCGCCCTCGTAACCCCACATGACTTGGGTTGAATTGTTGGTAAAGGGCCTGTTCAGTGGTGGAATGATTGTTGGAGCAAGTGAGTTAGCAAAACGCTCGATTGTTTTCGGAGCGGTAATAATCTCACTTCCATTATCGAGTATTTTCTCAATGATTATGCTCCATCGGGATGGCGTCAATTCAGAAGACATTGCTGCATATGCGGAGAGCATTTTGTATCTTGTACTTCCCTCACTTGCATTATTTGCTGTAATGCCCATGCTTCTCAGAAAGGGATGGGATTTCTGGCCTTCACTTGGTCTTGGAATCATTGTAACGATTGGATTGTATGGTGTAGGCATCATGCTAGCCTCTCGGTTCGTTGTTGACGGGTAAGCATGAAGAGGCTCCGACAGTGGGGCGTAAATAGGAGCAAAATCCGATGCCGGGGGTCTTTGATCGGAAGAGGGGGCGTGCTATCGTACGCAAGATTTCTGAAGAATACGAAGAGGCCTTATCGACATACTTTGGAACTAAGAAGCCTGACAAAACAGCAGCCAAATCCCAACATGAAGGGTATGTTACCGCTTTGCGATCCTGTGGTGTCGAAGTTGAGATTCTCGAGGCACTCAAAGGACATCCTGATTGCTGCTTTGTAGAAGATACGGCCATTGTCTTCGAAGATTGTGTTGTTATCTGCAATCCAGGACACCCATCAAGGACAGGTGAAGTGGAGTCCATCGCTGAACGCCTCTCAGAAGAATTCGAAGTCCTACGAATGCCATCTGACACAATGATGGATGGGGGAGACGTAATTTACACTGGGAAAGAGTTCCTAGTTGGACTATCTACGCGAACCAACGCAAGGGGAGCGGCGTTCCTCTCTGAGTTTGCCGCTAAACGGAACATTTCCACACAAATCATTGAGGTCCCAAAGACAACTTTGCACCTAACAACAGTATGTTCGGTGCCTCGAGATGGTACGATTATCGCTGCTGAAGGACACCTTCATCCAAACCAATTGAAGGGGTTTGAAGAAATCATTTGGATTCCTGCTGAAGAAGCATACGCAGCTAATACCATCGCTTTTGAGGATGGAAAAATAATCATCTCAGAAGGGTTTCCAATTACTATCGAGAAAGTTCGAGATGCTGGATTCGAACCCGTCATTATCGCCATGGATGAAATAATGCAGGCAGATGGGAGTCTTACGTGTCTGTCTCTCTTCATTGGCTAAGCGTGGTGAATACGTGCGCCGAGAAATTCTCTATGCCACGACAATTGCAATTGGTCTTCCCATCTCAAGATATTTCAGTGAATGGCCGGTCAATCTCTGGTGTATTGGACTATTCATATTCCTCTTTGTTCAAGGAAAACGGAAAGAGAGAATTGAGATGTTGGCAGTCCTTGCTTTTGCAACTCCAATGGAGTTGTTCTTCAGTGAAATATGGTTAATTTACGAGTACCAAAGAGGTATGATGCCTTTGTATGTCCCAGTAGGTCATTGGTTTCTATTTGATCTTGGTAGACGTATTGCAAATCGTTTACCAGATGGTAGAATTGTCTCTTTGGGAGCGTTAGTGCCCTTCATTCCACTATCAATTTGGATGGCACTCGATGGAGTCGATACTTCTGGCCTAATTCTACTTACACTGATGTTCGGATTTGTTCGATTCGGTCCCGCCCCAATGCTCTATGCTGTGATGGCTTGGCTTGCACTCGCAATGGAACTGTGGGGCACTGGACTTGGTACATGGACTTGGGCGACCCAGGTACCATGGACCTCTCTAACAGCGTGGAATCCACCGCTTCTTTGTGGGGCATTCTATGGCTTAGGCGACCTTCTTGTGAATCTCGCAACTCAGCAATTTGAAGATTCATCATCACCGCTGGGTTGAATGCTAACTAATGCCCCGTTAGTCCTGATGAGGGTGAAAGGTTCAGCCATTGCACTGTGCCTGTTGATGCTTGCATCGCCTCTCGCAGGTTGCTTTGGGGACATCGATAATGGACCAAATTCAGTAAATGATGTTGTAGTTACACCTGCGATTTGGACTGGAGGGGTGTTTCAAGGCATAACTATCGAAGCAGAAACCGATCTCTCAGCTTTCATTCCATACTTGATTCTGAATCAAAATTCTGGTTTTGTACAGAATTCAACGATTGTGGATATTCGGGCTGGCGATTCTGTTTTACTATCTGTTCTAGCGCCACCTAGGACTGATACTGCAGTCATCTTAGTTGGTGAATTTGGTCGAGAGGATTGGCCTATTAGAGAAGTCAATGAATCCTGGCGGACGTGGTATAATCGCGGAGGTTTTGAACGATCTGATAACCCCAGCATTTTGCGAGTGGATGGGGATAATAATTCGTTAGATACTGTTCAATCATCCAACAAAAGTGCTGAATCTGTAATCGCAGTTAAAATTCCAATCAATCGCCCCATGGCAGCAGCATATAGCGAAGCACAAGGAGGGAGGCATTCGACTGGTTTAGTTGATGGATTAAACGTCTTCAATTATATGAGTCACATATCCGATGAGACGTTTGATCCAACAGATCTCGCTGACAATGCTGTGGGCTATCTAGATAGGTGGGCTGGACAAGGAAATGCAGCCTACGAAGATGCTGCACAATATCTCATTGATACATTGGAAAGTTTTGGTTTAGAAGTC
>JAZADD010000010.1:0-7021 GCA_036124005.1 Thermoplasmatota archaeon | reverse complement strand
ACCTGTGTATTCAGCCTCCCAATCTTGGGCCAATATATCGTAAATGCGAGCGCTTCGGGCGGACCTACAGAGGTCGACCCTGAAAACAACTACCTTGAGACTCAAATCACTGTGAATCAGACCCTTTCAGGTGCCTATGTCGCAGTTCCAGCCATGGACGGGATGGTCTTCGAAACAGGCGAAATTATCCAACTTGTCGCAGGACTAGCTCCCAATGCACCCCTTCCCGTAAACTACACGTGGAAAATTGACTATACTGAGGTTATTGCTCAAGGACGGGTCGCCAATGTTACACTACCAATGGGCAACCACATCATCACTCTCCATGTCCGACACGGGTTGATGGATGAATCCGATTTTGATGAAGTAGGAATCCGGCACATCCGCGTCCTCAATAGAATTAGTTTCGATGCACCCCCAATCATTACGGATGGAGAAGCAGTATCAATTGAAGAGATGGAATTTGAGTTGCTCGGCACCGCATTCCCGCCTACAATTGTTCACGCGGCAGCGGTAAACATTGGAAAGACGCCCCTAAGATCTCTTGACTACCGATTGGTACCAACTGAAGGTGAAGTACTGAATGTGGACTATATCGACGTCTGGGGCAATATCAGTCAACTGATACCATCGAGTGTTAGTCCAAGCAGTGTGCAAGCAATGCACATCATTGATGGATCCGCAGGTATTCTTTCACCACTCGGAGAGGGAGAAACATTTGAGTCCTACAGTACGAACAACACCTTCCATCTACGGACTGTAACCCAAGCTAACGTTTCCATCATGTTGGTTGGTGACATGGCCCCCGTCAATGTGACTCCGATTAATTTCAGGACACAACAACTAGAGGGCGGACAAATTGAACTCCAGTGGGAATCTGAAGGGCCAATCGATGACCCGTATTTTGGTGGATGGAAGGTCTACAAACGATCTGAATTCCCATTCCGTTGGCCTTATGAAAGCGAAAGCGACTTTGAGAATACGGTTTCACAAAATTGGGTAACTGATTTACCTGGAGAAACTACCTCTTGGGTTGACCCAAACCCTCTACCAGAGGGGATTTGTGCAAGTTACATCCTAGCTGCAGTCGATCACCAAGGCGAAGTAGATTATACGCACGGAAACGTAACTGGATGGAAAGATGTAGGCAACCCAGACCTCCAATGTGGAGACTCTCTAGCACCAGAAATAGAAATGCTGGACGTTCGCGCAGTCCTAACGTACAACAAAACCTCGGATGTTCATACTGTTACACTTACCTGGACATATCCTGAACTCCCTGATGAAGACGAAGATGGAGCACCAGACGGAGGGAACATCACTTGGAACCTCTACAGGACTCAAAACATCCCACAGGCAGTCACACATCTAGATCCAATCATGACAGGGATACATGGTGAAGCCTACTCTACAGGTACCTTTGTCGAAGAGCAGGCGAGTGGAGTCAATGGACTCTCCATCGGTCAAACGTATTACTATATTCTGATACCGTCAGATATTGTTGGAAACACAGACGGTGTAGTCAGAGACGACAATGTCGCTTCAATCCATATCAATGACATGTTCTGGGAGGCAAACCCCCACCTTATCCCAGAAAAAATGGTTCCAGATAAAAATCACGAGAACGACTGGGTTAACAGCCTCCTATCCGAAATCAACGACCCGAACTTTCAGACTGCTGCAATTGTAGCGATTGCAGTTATCGCCATCAATATGATAGCAGTACCAATTGTAATCAATCGGAATCGAAAGATACGGCGACGATTGAAGTTCCTACTTGACAAAGGAATCGGCAATTCCAATGATGAAGAAGAAGACGATCTCTCTGAGTTCTTTGGATGATGGCGCGACAGGAGGGATTCGAACCCTCGAGGTGAAACACCACTGGATTAGCAATCCAGCGCAATGGCCAGGCTATGCGACTGCCGCAGTGTTCCGGCGAGCCCAATGACTCGCTTAAGCGAAGCGGTTACTCTTCCTCATTATCCAATGCCTTCTCAGTAAGAATCTCATCAACAAGTTCAGCAGGCATCCGCGCACTGAAAATCAATTCATCAACAAATTCTGATTTATCCTTACTTCGTAATTCCATGACCCTTGTACCCTTAGATACTCGGCCCTTTGTCTCCTTTGTCTGGCCTGCATTAACGCGAATAACAACTCCTTTTCCAGAGAGTAAGAACAATTGATCAGAAAGATTGGGCACTTGGTGGACCCTAGAAACCTCGTCTCCTTCGTTAAGTCGCATCGTGTTTACACCTTTTTTGCCCCGAGAAGTAATGCGATACCCATCACGCTCACCGCCTTCTTCAGCAGAGGCAACCTCGTTACCAGATTCATCAATCATAGCACCAGTGCCCAGAAGAGTTCGCTTACCCATTCCTTGACGAGTCAAGGTAAGAACATGAGTTTCAGAGAATTCTGATGCCAATATCATGCCTGCCAAATTGGCGCCTTCATCGAGATCGATTCCACGTACTCCACTTGAGACACGCCCTTGTGAACGGACAGAATCTAGGGTGAATCTGCATGCTCTCCCATTTGTTGAAACCATAACAACGTGAGATTCATCAGTTCCTTCTCTTACAGTGACTAATTCATCGTCTTCTGAGAGATTAATCGCCTTCTTTCCATTCTTGTTTATCTTAACATAATCCGAGAGTTGACTCTTCTTGATGACTCCATTTCGAGTTGCAAATGCAAGATAATGATCTGTTGGATCCTCAATCAATTCCTTCTTCATCGGTATGATTGAAACCACATTCTCATCATCCTTCAGGCCTAAGATGTTGCGAATATGTCCTCCTCGACTAGTCCTGGAACCTCTAGGGGTTTCCCACGCTTTCAATCCGTAAACTCGGCCTTCGATGTAAGGTGTCCCATCACTCTTGATGCTCGGTCGATTCGTAAAAATCAATAAACGATCTTTGGAGAAACAAGTACTCAGATTGATTGGAAAATCTTCATTCTTTGTCTGCACACCTTTCATTCCCTTCCCTCCACGATTCTGCATACGGAAGGTTTCCGCCGGTAGATGTCGAATGTAGTTGTCATTCGTCAGAGTGATGACAATTGCGCGCTCTTCAATGAGGTCTTCTCTATCCATGGAAAGAGGAGAGGGATCAATCTCAGTGCGACGGTCGTCTCCATGGCGCTCAGTTGCTTCATCAAGTTCGGTGAGTAAAATCTCAAGGCGCTTCGGACGACTTCCTAAAATAATCTCGAATTCAGCAATTGCTTTCATCAAAACATCGAGTTCGTCGTCCACTTCCTGCACGTTCAGTTTAGTAAGTTGATACAAACGCCGCTCAGCAATCGCCTTGGCCTGTCTTTCAGAGAAGCTGAAAGCCGCGGTACCCGCTGGCGTCTCCTCACCACGGAGAATTCGTTCAAACTGCTCACGGCTCTCAGAATTTCGACTTATCCGGACAATATCATCAATTCTAGCTTGTGCGAGAACTAGGCCTTCGAGGATGTGCGCTCGTGCTTGGGCCTTATTGAGATCAAATTGAGTGCGCCGCTCAATAACTGATTCACGATGTCGAACATATGTCTGGAGAATAGTCCGTAAATCGAGTTGGATTGGCCGGCCATCGATGATGCCCATCATATTCGCAGAATATGACTCTTGGAGCCGACTAGATTGGTACAACTGATTGAGAACAGCATGTGGATCCGCATTGTTCTTCACCTCGATAACGACGCGGATTCCTTCCTTACTCGATTCATCACGAATATCACGAATTCCAACTACAACCTCACGCTGAACAAGGTCTGCAATACCCTCAAGCATCAAG
The DNA here is from genome assembly GCA_036124005.1 of Thermoplasmatota archaeon. Classification (GTDB taxonomy): domain Archaea; phylum Thermoplasmatota; class Poseidoniia; order Poseidoniales; family Thalassarchaeaceae; genus MGIIb-N2. Next base: position 3,224 of record JAZADD010000010.1, on the reverse strand, counting down.
GATTTCTTCACTTGATACGGGATTTCGGTCACAATAATCTTCTTGCCTTTGTCATCATCATGCACTTCACACCTCGACCGGATATGGAAACGGCCATGGCCAGTGGCATACATATCGTGAATACCATCGATTCCGTGGATTGTTGCACCGGTTGGGAAGTCAGGTCCAGAGAGGACACCCATGTACTCTTGAACAGATATCTTCGGGACCATAGATTCTGATGCGCCATCTTCAATGTCTTCGAGAATACGTGAGACATGAAGATTGACTGCAGCAGTTACCTCCCTGAGATTATGAGGCGGGATTCTTGTTGCCATTCCTACTGCAATTCCATCACTTCCATTGAGCAGTAAATTAGGAAGGCGTGCTGGAAGGACTGTTGGTTCTTGTTCTGAATCGTCAAAATTAGGTTGAAACTCGACTGTTTCTTTCTTGATATCATCGAGCATGTGTGAAGAAAGTCGGTCGAGGCGACTCTCGGTGTATCGCATCGCTGCAGGGGGGTCCCCGTCGATGCTTCCGAAGTTTCCTTGACCATCAACTAAGGGATATCGAAGGCTGAAATCCTGCGCCATCCGGACCATTGTATCGTAAATCGACTGATCACCGTGGGGATGGTACTTCCCCATCACTTCACCAACAGATCGTGCAGATTTACTGTACCCTCGCTCATGAGTATGTCCGGCTTCATACATGCCGAATAATACCCTGCGATGAACTGGCTTCAAGCCATCACGTACATCTGGGAGAGCACGCCCAATGATGACACTCATTGCATAATTGATGTAAGATGTCTGCATCTCTTTATCGATAGAATGGCGGACCTGATTGTCAACTGGATTTTTACTTTGTTCTTCGTCACTCATTGAATCACCTCACACATCCAGATTTGTAACAGATAGAGCGTGTTTCTCGATAAATGCCCTACGCTCAGGCACATCTTCTCCCATCAGTGTCGAAAAGAGCTCGGAAGTAGGTCCAGCATCGGAAAAATCATCTGCATGGACTCGTAAAAGTGTACGATTTTCAGGATCCATTGTTGTAATCCACAACTGATCGGGATTCATCTCACCAAGACCCTTGTAGCGTTGAATGCCAATCTTGGTGTTTGGACTGTCTTCGCGGAATGCATCGATAATCTCATCGCGTTCCTCCTCTGTGTATGCATACCTGGATGTCCTGCCACGTGTCACCATGTAGAGAGGAGGTTGAGCAATGTACACCTTTCCAGCCTCGATAGCAGGACGCATAAAACGCCACAGGAATGTTAGAATCAATGTTCGGATATGGGCTCCATCGATATCTGCGTCAGTCATAATGATGATTTTGCCATAACGCATTTTCTCGACACGGAAATGCTCAGATGTTTCCAATTCCTCCTCTGTAGCCTCCTCTTGGGGGTTTCCAACTCCTGCGCCAAGCGCCTTAATCATGGTCTGAATCTCCTGATTCTGGAATACCTTCGCCTGATTCTTCAATTGGCGTTCAACATTCAGAATCTTACCACGAAGAGGCAAAATTGCCTGAGTTTTCCGATCACGACCAGTCTTCGCGGAACCACCTGCAGAATCACCCTCGACAAGGTAAATCTCACTCTCTTCAGGATCCCTAGATTGGCAATCAGCGAGTTTTCCTGGAAGGCCTCCTCCTTCAAGAACACCTTTGCGGCGGGTTAATTCACGCGCCTTTCGAGCTGCTTCCCTAGCCTTACTAGAAAGTACTGCCTTATCGATAATGGCTCGAGCCACCGAGGGGTTCTCCTCAAGGAACTCCGCCAACTTCTCGTTCATAATTCGTTGAACAGCACCTTCTACCTCGCTAGATACCAACTTGTCCTTAGTCTGACTTGAAAAGGCGGGATCTGGATGTTTGATGCTAATGACTACTCCAATCCCTTCACGGACATCGTCGCCCGAAAGTTTCTCGACATTCTTCAAGAGATTTTTTGACTTCGCATAACGATTCAGAGAGCCCGTCAAAGCACTCCTGAAACCGGAAAGATGGGTGCCTCCGTCTCGATTACGGATAATGTTCGTAAAACACAAGATGTTCTCATTGAAGGCATCTGTCCACTGCATGGCTACCTCAATCCCAATCTCACCACCGTCTTCAAGACTCTCTGAATCGTTGCCAATGATATGGACTACTTCAGAATGCAAAGGGTTACGACGCTCGTTGATTTTACGAACAAATTCAGAAATGCCACCCTCATAGTGGTGCTCGACTACAAGGGGATCTTCTCCGCGCTCATCAATCAGAAGAATACGGAGGCCGGCATTTAGGAAGGCTCGATGTTGTAACTTTGTATTCAGTTCATCAAAATCAAACTCGATGATATTTGAGAAAATTTCGGTATCCGGCTTGAAACGGACCATTGTCCCCGAACCGATTGCATCCCCAGTGATAGTAAGGGGCTCCTGGGGCTCACCTTTGCGGTACACTTGTTCCCATCGCTTACCATCTCTGAATATCGTTAACTCAAGAAGTTCAGAAACTGCATTCACAGCAGAAACACCTACCCCGTGAAGGCCACCTGACACTTTGTAAGCGGAGTTTTCGAACTTACCACCTGCATGGAGTTTGGTCATGATAACTTCTGCTGCACTCATATTGAATTCATCATGCATACCAACTGGGATACCACGCCCTTCGTCGCGCACACTGACAGAGCCATCCTTGTGGATAGTGACCTCTACGAGATTGTTGAACCCTGCCAAATGCTCATCTACAGAGTTATCCACTACTTCAGTTACACAATGATGGAGCGCGGACCCATCATTGGGATCTCCAAGATACATGCCCGGCCTTTTCCTAACTGCTTCTAGGCCCTCGAGGACTTGAATGTCGGATGCACCATATTCGTCTGCCATATCTCTCACCAAATGAAATCACAAAGGGCCCCTTAAGGGGCCCTTTGACAAAATACAACTCTCCGTCTAGAGTATATAAATAAGAGTGTAATTAATAGTGAGCAATGTGGCGAATTCATAGATCCTAATCGCCTTGAACTAAGCATCAAACTGTGCATCAGGATTAAACATGGGTCAATGGTCCACGATTCCGATGGCTCGTCCCAAGGTGGTTGTCTCGCTTTGTGGCAACACAGTTGATGAGATGCTTGAGGATGCTGCATTAGCCACTGCCGCAGGCGCAGACATGGTCGAAGTTCGCTTCGACCAACTCTGGGTAAAGAAGGAAGCCGTGGTTGATGAAGAGGAAGACGG
>JAZADD010000009.1:0-22121 GCA_036124005.1 Thermoplasmatota archaeon | reverse complement strand
TGGAGCGATAATCATGCAGTCAGGACAGCAACCAATCTTCATTCTCAAGGAAGGGACGACCCGCAGTCGTGGGAAGACTGCACAGAGTAACAACATTGCAGCTGCTAAGGCGGTGGCCGATGCTGTGCGTACGACACTTGGTCCTAAGGGGATGGACAAGATGTTGGTCGACTCTATGGGTGATGTCATCATCACCAACGATGGCGCCACGATTCTGAAGGAGATGGATATCGAGCATCCTGCGGCTAAGATGATTATTGAGGTCGCCAAGACCCAGGAGGCACACTGCTTCGATGGGACTACATCTGCTGTCGTGCTTGCAGGAGAGTTGCCCAAGCGTTCTGAAGATCTAATCGATCAGAATGTCCATCCAACCATTATCTGTGAAGGGTTTAGGATTGCAGCAGAGCGTTGTCTTGAACTCCTTGACAATCATTCCATATCTGTTAATCCAGAGATGCTACATGAAGTGGCAAAGACCGCGCTTACTGGAAAGAGTGCGGGCGCTGTCAAGGCATTCCTTGCAGAGATTTGCGTGGATGCCGTTCTGAAGGTTGCTACAGAGTCAGAAGGCGAGATAATGGTTGATCTTGATGATGTCAAGGTTGAGAAAAAGCAGGGAGGTTCAATCAAGGATAGTACTCTAGTCGACGGAATCATTCTCGATAAAGAGCGTGTCCATAGTGGAATGCCGCGTGCAGTTAGTGGCGCTCAAGTTGCTCTAATCAATTCCGCAATTGAGGTCAAGAAGACGGAAGTCGATGCTAAGATTCAGATTACTGACCCTAATATGCTGGCTCAATTCCTCGATGAGGAGGAAGGATATCTCAAGGGACTAGTAGATACAATCCTTGCCTCTGGTGCCAATGTAGTCATCTGTCAGAAGGGCATTGATGATTTAGCTCAGCACTACATGGCTAAGGCTGGCATCTTTGCAATTCGACGTGCAAAGAAGTCAGACATGGAGGCTCTTTCGAAGGCTACTGGCGGTCGAATTGTAACAAATATCGATGACCTGAGCACCGAAGATCTCGGACGATGCGACAAGGTCGAGGAGCGTAAAATTGGCGAGTCCGACATGGTATTCCTGACTGGTTGTGATGAGGCCAAGAGTGTAAGTGTCCTTCTTCGAGGCGGAACCGATCACGTAGTGGACGAGATACGCCGTGCTTTCGATGATGCAATTGGTGTTGTCAGTGTAGCCCATGAGGATGGCGCTGTTCTGACAGGAGGAGGAAGTGTCCTTGCTGCACTCAGCCGCGATTTGCGAACCTTTGCAGAAGGTGTAGGGGGCCGGGAGCAGATGGCGATTGAGGCCTTTGCGGGAGCTCTTGAGGTCATTCCGCGCACTCTCGCAGAGAATGCTGGACTAGATCCGGTGAATACTATCATCGATGTCCGTAAGGCACATGCTGAAGGAAAATCGACGTTTGGTGTGAATGTCTTTGAAGGCGGCGTCATGGACATGAAGGACGCTAATGTTGTGGAGCCAGTTAGAGTTGTTGAGCAAGCGATTCAGAGTGCTACGGAAACGGCTACAATGATTCTACGAATCGATGATGTGATATCCTCTAAGGGCGTCAGTCTCGGAGATGAAGGGATGATGGATGGAATGGACCTCTGAGATGCACCTTCACTACATCCCACCCCGCTATATTCAATAATCCCATTCTGTTGCTTTAGTTCATCTGATAGGGTGTAAGCAGATGTCAGATGATTTGGTTCAGTTTCTGACTAATGGCGACCGCACTCTAAACATCCTATTTGGATCCCAAAGTGGTAATTCAGAAGATTTGGCCTCCAAGATTGGTAAGCAAGCCACTTCCTACGGCCTGGAGTCTACAGTTCATGACATGGGGGAGGTCGATGTGTCCTCTCTTTCTGGAATGAAGCGTGTCCTGATTGTTTGTTCTACATGGGGAGAAGGTGAGCAACCTGACAATGCAGAAGATCTCTGGAATGCAGCAAATGGAGATGCTGCACCTACTTTAAGTTCGACAAATTTCTCTGTTTGTGCTTTAGGAGATACGAGTTACGAACTCTTTTGTGAGTCCGGCAAGGAATGGGATAAGCGCTTTGAGGAGTTAGGCGGGAAGAGGCTACTTGACAGAGTCGATTGTGATGTTGATTATGACAAACCAGCAGCTAATTGGGCTGCAGAGGCACTTCCGCGTATGGCTGCGGTAGATGGAGAGGGCTTATTCCATGATGACAAAGTATCCTCTATCGCCGATTTCGTATCATCTGGCGGCTCATTACAAGCATCAGATTCTCCAACCCCTTCATCTGCTGATACAGGTACAAAGGCGGCACCTCAAGGTGGAAATGATACTCAGATTTTCATGCACGAGGGGGATCGAACATTACACATCCTATTTGGATCTCAAAGTGGCAATGCTGAAGGTTTGGCCGCGAAGATTGGCAAGCGTGCCTCAACATACGGCCTAAATGCTAGCGTACATGATATGGATGGGTTCGACATATCGTCTCTATCTGGGATGTCTCGAGTCCTGATTGTTTGTTCCACATGGGGCGAAGGAGAGCAACCCGACAATGCTGAGGCCCTATGGGTCGCTGCGAATGCGGACGGGGCTCCATCTCTCAGTCAGACGCACTTCAGTGTCTGTGCACTTGGAGATACGAGTTACGAACTCTTTTGCGAGTCCGGCAAGGAATGGGATAAGCGCTTTGAGGAATTAGGAGGGACGCGTTTAGTCGACCGTGTCGATTGTGATGTAGATTATGATGCACCTTCAGCGATATGGACTGAATCAGCCCTTGCTCATATGGCTGCAGTCGATGGCAATGGCACCTTCCAAGCGGAGATGGTCGAACTCATCATGGAGGAACTCAGGGGTGGCGATGATGTCGCTGTTGACGGTGATGACGGCTTTGTCATCCCTAACCTTGAGTCTGAGGAGCTCCAAGTCAATGTGCAAGTATTCCGCTTCGACCCCTTAGCCGGAGAAAGGGGAGAAAATGGTACTGATGAATGGGCATGTGTTCTTCCAGGGCATATGTCGGTTCTCCAGATGCTTAGAATGGTAAAGGCCACCGAAGATGGATCACTTACCTTCCGAGATGGGGCCGCAAATGACCCATGTACAGTAATTTCAGTCAATGGACGTAATGTTCTACCGGGTTTGACTAGGATTTCAGATATTGCATCGCAAGTAAATGGATCGTGGAAAATGGCCATCGAACCTCTTCATGGTGGAGAAGTAATTCGCGACCTTGTAGTCGATCTTTCCGTTCACGATTTGAGGCGTTCATCTCTCAAACCTTGGTTCCATGGCGCCACTAGAGATGGCATAGAACTCTCTCAAGGAATCATTGGCTCTATGCCTTCAAGTGAAGCGACTGAAATACACTTGATTCGCGATTTCATCAGCCCTGTTCTTGTGGATTCGTTTTCTGATGCTTTGCCTTACAATCAATCGTATATCGGCCCATCAAACACACTTTCACTATGGTCTAGGATTACCGACCCTCGTATATCTGATAAGAATAGAATTGAACACATGTCTGTACTTTCATCAATGGATGGCGTAAAGGCCGAAACTGATCTTTCATCGATATCGAGAAATGGTGAACTTGGAATGAGAGTTTCCAGTTACATGCTTGATGCAAAAACATCCGTCTTGAGAGAAGGGGCATTTTCAGATTCTCGCCATGGGAAGCACGTCTGGTGGTATTGTTGGAGTGTGAAAATGAGTGGCAAGGTGAATGATGCAGTGATTTATCGCCAGGTATTGGGACCAATCGGATTAATCGGCAATCTTACTTCAGGAATTTCCGCTAGGATGATTCTAGGTTTCACTCGGACTGGCGGGCGTGTCTTCAATGGTCTTCTAGGTATGATTGCTCCTCCAGCAGGAGTAGGTAAGATGCCTAAACAATTCAACACCCCTGTCAAAAATCATCACGAAGTTGTCGCCATTTACAATGAGATTGGAGGTGGTTTCTGATGGCTAATTCCTATGCTTACCATCCAGGAAATGTCGCCCACAGTAGTGCTATGGAAATCGAAGATACAATTCCATTGATTGCACGGACACTGGAGATTGATCTCATACCACTTGAAGGAGCGACTAGTTGTGGCGCGGGTATAATTCGCCAGGCTAATCGCCGGCTACAATTGACATTGAATGCTAGGACATTCGCAATGGCTGAGGCATTAGGACTAGAAATTCTGACACCATGTGCTGCTACAGCTGGTAACTTGTGTGAGGATTTGGATGAGCTTCGCCGCAATCCGGATTTGCTTGCCGATGTCAATCGAACATTGGAATCAACATGCAATATGCAGTTTTCAGGCGAGACCGAAGTTCGTCACCTAATGCACGTCATTGTCGAAGATATCGGCCTAGAAAAACTCGAAGAAAAGGTGGTTAATCCTCTTGATTTCAAAATCGCAGGCTACTATGGACCTAATATCCAGCGTAAAGGTGCTTGTGGTTTGGATGATGTTTTCCTTCCTAATTATCTTGAAAACGTGATAGATGCCGTTGGAGGCGCCCCCATTTCCCTAACTACTCGGACCCAGAGCGTGGGTGTACCAAGTTTGCTTTCCGAGGAATCTACAGCCTTGAAACAAGCCGCTGGAGTTCTATCAGAATCAGTCGACGAGGGGGCTGAATTACTTGTGAGCATCTGTAATCTATCACACGCAGTCCTAGATGTCTACCAAATAAAGGCATCAAGAATAACTGGATTAGATACCCGTATTCCAGTTATCCATTTCACCGATATGTTGGCATTTTCTTTTGGCCACTTGAACACACGCCTCGCACAACTTAAGACTAGAGTCAAAGTCATCGGATCTTGATGTCCAAATCAGTCATTACAATGGTCCTTGGTCCACGATTCTAATCCACTTTGCCCCTGTGGTCGTCGTTGTTCTAGAGGAATATCTACTGTATTTTCTCTGGTGACCTCTTTAACTTCGTTAATTGGAGTTTCATCTACTGTTTCCATTGGACGTGTTAATCTTGCACGTTCATCACGGACAAACTGATCTGCTTTGATTTTCACATCTTTCACCCTTACATCGAATGACTCGAGTAAAGCGAGGTCGGGGCTGAAGTTACGACGACGACGACGAACACGCTGGATTGCGATAAGCATCTTTTCCTCTCTTCGGTGAGCGGATGCTTGTGTTCCTTCGTCTCGTGTGCCTTCGGCAATCAGAACATATACCGTTCCTTCATCTTGACGTCCAGTTCGCCCTCTTCGTTGAATTGTTCGAATCTCGCTTCCAACTGGTTCGTAGAATAATACCAAATCTGCACGAGGAATGTCTAGACCCTCCTCTCCAACAGACGTGGCGACAAGAACATTGTATTCTCCGGATCGGAATGAGTCTAATCGAGCAATCTGTTCTGTTGGATTCATCCCGGCTTGCCCGGCGCGGTCAGTCTGCCCAATGAAGGGGGTAACCCGTACTCCCGGTAAATCTTCTAAATGACCGACTATAGCAGATACAGTATCACGATAATTAGCGAATACGATGATTCTTCCATGGGGGTTTCGTCGAACTTCATCCCGCACAACGCGGCGGGCGAAGGATACCTTACTGTGAATTTCATCCATTGAATCTAACCGATTTGAAAGATGACGGATTCGCTGATCTGAAATAAATTCATGAATAGAACGCGCCTCTTTCCCCTTTGCGTTTGCGCGATCTTTCATACGACTCAGAGATTCACGAGCAGCCGCAACCCCTTGAGATACTAGCAAATTGCTGAGAGTTAGTAGGCGGATTGAGACGCCTATATCTGCTGCACTCCTGTATGCAATCCGTTCTTCTCGAGCAATCGCAGCTTGCACTCTGCGCATTGCTTCGTTCAGCCCCCCCACTGTGATTGTCCCACTTCGTACATAGTGGCCCAAACGACGCTCCCTTTGTACGATGGCTTCCAACCATCCGTTCAGAGGTCTTGCGAGTTCTCTAAGTTCCTGCGGTACAGGGACCTTGATTTCCTCGACCTCGAGATTCGATGCATATGGTTCTAACATCGCCTCTTTCGATCCTCGGACATGGATTCCAGAGAGGTGGAGCCGCTCACAGACCTCCTCTACACCTGCTTCGTTCCAACCAGGGGAGGCGGTTGCTCCGAGAATACGCGCTTCTGGATTTGCTGCTATTAACAAATCACCTAATTGCGCTACTGCAGCATTACCTGTGGCACGATGTGCTTCGTCAACCACAAGGAGGGCGACAGCAGAAAGATCTAAATTTCCTTTCAAGGCATCATTTCTGACCACTTGAGGAGTTGCAACAGTGACTCTACTCTGAGTCCATTCGCCTTTTCGTTTTGCAGGAGGTGTAGCTCCTGTCATTCGACCAACTCGATTGCCATCACTCATGACTAGAACTCGATCGAGGTCTCGATGTTGCTGATCAACTAAGGCATTTGTTGGCGCTACAAGGATGACTCTACCTTCTTTGGTCCGGAGTGTTTCTGCAATCGCCATCCATTGAACAGCTGTCTTACCCATTCCAGTTGGGAGAACAAGGAGGGTAGAGGTTGCCAAGCATGTGTTGACGGCTTCTAGTTGGTAGGCACGTGCTTCTACAGCCTCATCCTGAAGGAATGGGTGCAGAACCATCGGTGTCATGGAACCCTACTTCATCCGTCAGGGTTGAAAATGGTTCCATTTGTTTCAAAGAAGATTTTCGGGGCGGCGTGTATCGAAGAGAGCCTTATTCAAAGTCGAACCGTTGATATACTCGACTGAGGTCGGAGGGCTGCTCAGTACGCGAGCAACCAGACACTGACGGGCTCTGTAACAGCATCCCGGCACGCCGCGAAGGCAATCGCCGACGCGGTTGGGTGTCACGGTTGCTCCTGCGTTCCCTGAGTCAGTTCATGCCACTTCGGGGGCCTCTGGATTGTAAACAACCCTATTGGAGGAAACACAACATGGCCGACAAGCATCGCCCTCGCAGAGGTAGTATGGCGTTTAGCCCGCGTAAGCGGGCAAATCGACAACATGGACGGGTAAAATCCTGGCCATCCACCGATTTGGATGAGGTTCGTGTTCAGGGATTCGCTGGTTGGAAGGCTGGCATGACTCACATATTGATGCGGGATCTCAATCCATACTCTCCAAGCGCTGGTGTTGAAGTCCGCCACGCAGTAACAGTTGTCGAGGTGCCTCCGATTCGTGTTCTCGCAGTCCGCGGCTACCACATGACGCCTTACGGCCTTCAGACCGCCGGAGAGGCATGGGCCGACGCTGAAGATCTAGATGAAAACATCAAGGGTCTTTTCCCCCGATTTGCTAACCGCTCCAAGGCAGAAAGCCAGATTCAGGATAGTATCAAGCCTGCTAAGCGGGGCGGACGCCGAATCATGCCTAAGAATCATGATGCTGAGGCCAATTTTAACGATCTAAAGGGGCGTGTTCTCGAAGAAGTGCGCATCCTCGTTGCAACACAACCATCTCTCGTAAGTGGATCTCCTTCTAAGACCCCGGAAATCATGGAGCTCGGTTTGACCGGTAGTGACATCGATGCTCGCCTTGAATGGGGCAAGGAAAACCTCGGCAAGGAGATTATCTTCGATGACGTCTATTCTGTTGGGAAAGATGTCGATGTCATAGGCATCACCAAGGGCAAAGGATTCCAAGGTTCAGTCAAGCGATGGGGCGTTAAGCTCCTCAGTCACAAGAACAGTAAGAAGCGGCGTCAGGCCGGTAACCTTGGTGATTTCGGTACAGGATACGTTCGTTCCACCGTCCCTCAAGCGGGTCAAGTTGGGTTCCACCACCGTACGGAATATAACAAGCGTATCTTGCGTATTGATGATTCAGAGAACAACAACATCACTCCAGCAGGTGGTTTCCTTCGCTATGGAGAGGTGAAGAATCAGTACGTAATCATCAAGGGAAGCCTTCCTGGTCCAACCAAGCGTCTTCTTCGATTCCGCGACGCGACACGATCGAAGGGCGATGTTGAGCCTGAGAAGATTGAGATTACACATGTAAGTAACTCTAGCAAGCAGGGGGTTTGATGAATGAAGACTAAGACTATTGCAATTTCATTCTCCGATGAGACCTCCGCTTCCGCTAAGGAGGGGTCCTCGTTGTCCCTCCCCGATGCGTTTTCAGGTGAAGTCCGCACCGACCTTGTTCGTCGCGCAGTACACTCTTCTCGAGCTAACCGACGTCAGCCGTATGGCCATCGCGCTCACGAAGGCCGCCGCAAGCCTGTTGCTGGAATGAAGCACTCCGTTGAATGGTGGGGCAAGGGCCGTGGTGTTAGCCGGATTATGCGTCGCGCTGGATCTCGTGAAGGTGCAGAGAATCCACATACACGCGGTGGTCGCCGCGCTCATGGACCAAAGGTCGCCAAGGATTGGTCTCAGAAACTTAACCAGAAGGAGCGCCGTGCTGCACGAGATAGCGCTATTGCTGCATCCAATGACTCTGAAACAGTACGATCTCGTGGCCACCGTGTCTCAGAGGACGTATCGTTCCCACTTGTCATTGAGGCGGCAAAAGGAAGCATCGAAGCTTTTGATCTCGACAAGGGAACTCAGCGTTTCGTATCTATGATGGAGGCGATTGGTGTCGGAGACGATCTTTCTCGTGCAAAGAGCGGGCGTAGTATTCGAGCCGGTAAGGGTAAGATGCGTGGACGTCGTCGTAAGACTCCAAAGAGCGTGCTGCTCGTCGTTTCGGATAAGACTACTCTAGGCCGTGCTGCTCGCAATGTGCCGGGCGTAGATGTCGTCGCTGTGAAGGACCTATCTGCCGAGCATCTAGCCCCTGGTGGCGACATTGGACGACTCACAGTCTACACCAAAGAAGCAGTTGAGGAGATGAGGTGATTCAGATGGTCGACCCCTATGATGTGATTCTTCAGCCATGGATTACTGAGAAGTCTCTCAATGCGCGTCGCATTGCCGACCCCGATCCTAATGGATATCGTGAGAATAACAACAGAATCGAATTCATTGTTCGTCGTCGTGCAACTAAGGCAGATATCAAGGCGGCCGTTGAGGACCTCCTAGAGGTCAAGGTTGCTAAGGTCAATACGAGAATCATGAAAACTGGCAAGCATGCGAGTGTTAAGCTCGCAGAAGGCTACGATGCGGAGGAGGCAGCGCTGAAGCTCGGCGCTTTCTGATGAGGTGATTATATGGGTAAGAGAACACGTTCACAACGCCGGGGGTCATCTCCGAAAAACCGCGTCCGAAGCCATCGCTTCCCGGGTCGTTCCCAAGTTCCTCGCATAGAGGGAGAAGTAGTTACTGTCGTTGATTTGATCCATAGTCCAGTCCATACCGCGCCTCTCGCGCACGTGAAGATGGACAGTGGCGAAGATTTCCACATTGTTGCTACCGAAGGAATGGGCGTGGGCCAGAAGATTGCCATTGGAGACAATGTCTCACTCCGTCCGGGAAATATCACTACACTGGCCAACATCCCAGAAGGGACCCCTATCAGCAATGTCGAGGCACGTCCAGGCGATGGTGGTAAAATTGCTCGTAGCGGTGGTAATTCGGCAGTTGTAGAATCCAATATGGGTGATATTGTCCGAGTCCGCCTACCATCTGGTCGTATGAAAGAACTCAATGCAAATTGCCGTGCATCAATTGGTGTTCTTGGAGGACATGGACGCACCGACAAGCCGATGATGAAGGCTGGTTCCGCTCACTACCGTGCTAAGGCGCGCGGGAAGTTGTACCCGTCTGTATCTGGTGTTGCCATGAACCCAGTGGATCATCCACATGGTGGTGGAAACCACCAGGCTGTTCACGGTCCAAACTCTGTACCACGTACTGCCCCACCTGGGCAGAAGGTTGGGCATATTGCACCCAGCAGAACGGGTCGTGGTCGCTCGAAGTCGAAGGAGGCCTGATTCATGGGTCGTAAGAAGAAGAAGATGTTCCGTACGCCTAAGACAGCACGACGTCAGGCACGTAAGCGACGCTCTAAACTCGCGGGCCGTCGCGAACGCGAATTCCTTTACCGTGGCTACAAGATTGACGAACTCAAGGCAATGCCTCTCGTCCTTCCAGAAGGCGACCCTGGCATCTGCATCGCAGATATTGTGCCTGCAAAGGTTCGACGCACTCTTCTGAACGGACTACCCCGTGAGCAACAGCACCTCTACGATCGTGTCGTCAAGAGTGAACGTACTGTTCGCACACATTGCCGAAGTATGTATGTCATGCCTGCTATGGTAGGTAAGACAGTCGCGATTCATAACGGACAGAAGTTCGTAGAGGTTGAACTACGGGAACAGATGATTGGACACGCACTTGGTGAGTTCGCTCCAACTCGACGTGGAGTCACACACACTGGTGTAGGTGTAGGTGCAACTCGTGGTTCGAAGCACGTGGCATTGAAGTGAGGTGAAGAAGATGGCAAGAGATTCAACAAAGCCTCGTAGCGGATATACCCAGCTACTTCGGAACACAGAGGGCTTCCATAGCCTAACAACTGCTCGTGCAGTGAATCTCGACATTCACCACAAGCACTGTTACCAGATTTGCCGCTTCTTGCGTGGCAAGGGTGCAAGTTACAAGACTGTTGGCGACGCTATCGAATACCTCGAGATGGTCATCAAGGCAGATGGATGGATTGAGGACCCCGAGAATCCCGATGGTTACAAGCGCCACAATGAGCATCACATCCGTCGCAAGGCTCGCGCTATCCCCTATGTGCGACGATCCCGTAAGGGTAAGGGTGGAAACACGATGGCCGGACATCGCAAAGGAAAGATGGGGCCGGGCCGTTATCCTGTCAAGGCATCACTCGCCTTCATCCGCCTTCTCCGATCTGCAATGAACAATGCACGAGAGCAATACGAAGATATCGATGATGTAGAAGATATGGTAATCACACACATTGCCGCACATCGTGGCCAAGTTCGCCGTGCCTTCCGCCCTCGTGCGCGTGGCCGTGCGAGTCCCAAAAATCACTACCAAGTCAACCTCGAAGTATTCCTTGAGGTTGATGCTCGCGACGAAGAAGACGACGACTGGGATACGGATGATGGAGACTTCTGAGGTGATTTAAGATGGCTAAGGGAAGGAAGGAAAACATAGTTCGCACATTCATCAACCGAAATGTTGAGCGTCATTTAGTCAAGGAGTTCTTGCTCCATGAGACCCAGGATGCTGGCTTTGGTGGCCTTACATTCAAGAGAACACCAGAAGGTGAAATGATTGTTCTTGAGGCCGAGAACGTTGGCCGAGTCATCGGAACACGTGGGCGCATCATCAATGAACTCACCCGCCGTTTGGAGCAGGATTTCAATCTATATCAGCCTAAACTTGAGGTAGGCGAATGCGAGAAACCTGCTTTGAACGCTCAGATTATGGCGAGCCGTATTGCCTCTTCACTAGAGAGAGGCTGGTTCTTCCGACGAGCTGCAAACAGCACAGTCATGAACATCATGAACGCAGGTGCACGAGGTTGTTTGATTGTGCTTTCTGGAAAGGTTAGCGGAGCACGTAATCGATCTCATAAGTTCCAAGTAGGCCATATCAAGTTCTGTGGAGAGACCGCTCTCACCTCGATGGATGTTGGTTATGCTGTTGCTGTCAAGAAACTCGGCACGATCGGTTGCACCGTTGCAATCATGCGTCCCGGTACACGTTTGCCAAACGAGATTATCATCAAGAGTCGGGAGGAGGTTGGCCTTGAACCTCTTCCTCACGACTACGAGATCACCGAGAGCATTGTAGAAACTCAGGTTAGTGAGGATGAGGCTGATTCTAACATGTCAGAGGATGAGATGGTTCAGGCCACTGTCCAAGCAATGATTGACGCCGATACCGTTGGGGAGGAGGAGTGAATATGACACATCTCAAGGCTCGTGAAATCGACGAGATGAGCGATGAAGCTCGTGAGAAGCGCCTCATTGAACTTCGCGAAGAACTCTTGCAACTTAGAGCTCAAAAGTCCCTAGGTGGATCGGTACAGAATTCAGGTGAATTTAAGCAGACACGGCGGAGCATTGCCCGTTTACTTACCAAAATGAACGAGAAGAAGGAGTAGACACGAATGGCAAGCATCTGTAATCTGTGCGGCCTACCCGATGAATTGTGTATTTGCCAGGAAATCGCGAAGGAGCAACAGAAAGCAATCATTCGCACAGATAGAAGGAGGTATGGAAAGATGGTAACTATCGTTGAAGGAATCGATGATTCCGCTATTGATATCCACAAACTTGCGAAGACGCTCAAGAGTCGGTGTGCCAGTGGAGGTACTGTCAAAGGACGCACAATTGAACTCCAAGGAGATCACAAGAAGCGTGCTGCAAAAGTACTCGAGCAGAACGGTTACACGGTGGAGGTGCGCTGAATGGAAATCGTCCATCTCCCTTGGCTATCTCGAAATCTTCGAGTTGTTAGTTCATCTGACCCCAGCCTTGAGGGTCTAGAAGGCTGCGTTTTGAACGAAACGCGTCGCACGGTCATAGTGCAGAAGGGAGAGCAAGAGGTTTGCCTTCCTAAGTCAGTCATCCGATTTTCGATTGATGGTTCCGAAACCATCGATGGGCGCTCTGTGTGTCAGAGGCCTGAAAATCGGATTCATATGAATTGGAGGATGAAGTGAAATGACCACACCCCGTGATATCGGCGTCGACGTGAAGGCACCAGAGGGCGAATGGGATGGCAGTGAGAACTGCCCATTCTATGGAAGCCTCCGCGTACGCGGACAAATTATCGAAGGACTCGTTGCAAGCGTTGGAATGAGTGATTCAATTATTGTTCAAAACGAGCGCATTCGTTCGATGAAGAAGTACGAGCGATATGAGAAGCGCACCAGTCGCTACAATGCTCACCTCCCAACCTGTATTGGTGAGGTCGCTGTCGGTGATCGCGTCCGCATCATGGAATGTCGACCCCTATCCAAGACAGTATGTTTCTGTGTAATTGAGAAGGAGGCAGCAGAATGAAGGGTATTTCCAGCAAGGTAACTCGTGCAATTCCGTCCATGGGGACGATGCTCTGTGTCGACAATAGTGGTGCAAAGGTCGTTCAATTGATTACAGTCCTTCGTAGAGGTTCGGTACACCGACGCTACCCTGCAGGTGGCGTAGGTGATTTGGTTCAAGTTACTGTCAAGCGTGGTACTCCTGAAGTGCGGCGCAAGGTCCACCATGCTGTCATAGTTCGACAGCGCCGTCCATTCCGACGTGCGGATGGGACCTGGGTTCAGTTTGAGGACAATGCCTGTGTCCTAACTAACGAAAAGGGTGAGCTCAAGGGTTCCGACATTAAGGGTCCCGTTAGCCGAGAATCCGCGGAGAGGTGGCCTCGTGTCGCTGCAACCGCGAAGCAGATTGTGTGAGGTGGAAGATATGGTAAGAAGCAGTCAACCAAGAAAGCAGAGGAAGGCGGCAGGTTCCGCCCCTAATCATAGTCAGCGTAAGCGAATCCGTGCGCGTCTACAACTTGAGGATAATTCCTTCACCACCGTTCGCAACATCACAGTTCGCGCAGGCGACACCGTCAAGGTTGTTCGTGGTGATTTTGGATTCCCTAACAGTAAGAAATCCGAGGGCCGTGGTAAGCGTAACCAGGGCAAGCGCGGGGCTTCTGGTGTAGAGGGCGAGGTCCTCAAGGTCAATCCAGATGGTACTCTCCACATCGAAGGCATCGCTGTAACAAAGTCCGACGGCAAGGATGAGCCAATGCCTGTCAGGGCCTCAAACGTTGTAGTCATCAAACTCGATGATTCCGATGCAAAGCGGATGTCTAAGCTTGCTGAGCGTGAGAACAGAGGTGCATGAGATGGGTCGAAGCAGTCACATGAAAAGATTGGCAATGCCACGAAGTTGGCCACTTCCACGGAAGACTAGTGTCTGGGTACAACGTCCGGATCCTTGCGGCCACCCCATTGAGCGCTGTATGCCAATTGGCATTGTCCTCCGAGATATTCTCGGTGTTGCCGGTACCCGTCGTGAAGTTAGTCAGATTCTGAACAAGAGTGTTGTCGAGGTTGATGGTCGTGTGGTTACATCTGTTGGCCGAGGCGTGGGCCTTCTAGACATCCTTACTGTTGGTGATCAGAATTACATGTGTATCCTAGACAACCGTGGCCGCCTTGCTTACAATCCGATTTCAAAGAAGATGGCGGGCACCAAGTTTTGTCGCCTTAATGGCAAGACCACAATCAAGGGAGGTAAAACCCAACTCTCGTTCCACGATGGCCGAACAATCATCGTTGATGATGCAAGTAAGGAAACTTGGGCTACAGGTTCTACATGTGTCATCGACCTTGCATCTGGAAAGATTAAGGACACTCTCAAGGCGGAAGCTGGTGCTCCGTGTTACCTCATTGGCGGGAATCACGTTGGTGAGATTGCTACACTCAAGGAAATTGATACCAAGCGTTCCTCGATGCCTAACGAGATTTCCTTCGAAGAGGGTTACGGAACTATCGAGGACTACGTAATGGTCATCCCATCTTCTGATTCTCTTCCTTTGGAGGTGACTGAATGAGCGAGGCTAATGTGATGACCGCAACTCGGGTCACGAAGATTACAATCAACATCGGTGTTGGCGAAGGTGGCAATCGTCTCCAGACCGCAGAGCGTGTGCTTGAGGTCCTGACCGGCGCTACGCCAGTACGGACACTATCAAAGAAGACAAATCGTGACCTTGGAACGCGTGAGGGCGCCCCCATCGGTTGCAAAGTCACTATTCGCAATCAGGATCAGATACAGTCGTTTCTAAAGGACGCATTTTGGGTTCGTGAGAACACACTTCCAGCATGGAATTTTGATTCACAGGGCAACTTGTCCTTTGGTGTCGCAGACTATACCGATTTCCCCCAGCAGAAGTATGACCCAGATATTGGCATATTCGGCATGGATATCAACGTCGTTCTGGAGCGCCCAGGTCACAGGGTTAGTCGACGTCGACGCCGCGCTCATCGCGTGGCACTAAATCATCGAGTCAGCCGGGAGGAGTGTATGGCATACTTCACCGGAAATTACGGATTGACCATTGTGGAGGAGTGAATAACATGGGACGAGATCATGGAGAAAGAATCGGGCGCACGATTGGATGCCGCCGCTGTGGACGGAAGCGAGGTATGGTACGTCGCTACGGTCTACGACTATGCCGTCAGTGTTTCCGCGACTCTGCTCCGGAATTAGGATTCAAGAAATACGAGTGAGGTGATGAAAAGATGCAATTCGACCCCCTAAGTGACGCATTTGTGCGTATGTACAACGCTGAACAAGCCGGCCATTACAAGGTCACGGTGAGTCCAGCAAGTAAGCTGCTTGGAAGCATGCTGACGATAATCAAGGATCGAGGCTATATCGGTGAGTTCGAGAAAATCGAGAATGGCCGTGGTGGATCCTACACAATCGAGTTGATCGGTGCGATTAATCGCTGTGGCGTGATTAAGCCACGATATTCTGTCAAGCGCAGTGAATTTGAGAAGTGGGAATCTCGCTTCCTCCCTGCACAGGACTTCGGTGTTCTCCTCATGACGACTAATCAAGGCGTCATGAGCCATGATAAGGCAAAGGAGGCCCGTGTTGGAGGGCGCCTCCTGGCGTACATCTTCTGAGGTGATAAAATGGTGAAACTAGATCAAATCATTCACACCATCGAACTCCCTGATGGAATCAGCCATTCAATGGATGGTGATACGCTAACACTTTCCAAGGATGGTTCACAAATTTCTCGTGAGTTCAGACATAGTCGAGTATCAGTCCGTGCTTCTGAAGATTCGCTTGAGGTCCATTGTACCCTCCCACGTCGCCGTGAGAAGGCCCTATCAGGCACTTGGGCAGCCCACATCCGCAATATGGTAAAAGGCATTGATATCGGATTTACTTACCGACTCAAGGCCGTGTATTCTCACTTCCCAATGACCATCAAGGTCCAAGGAAACCAGATGTCGATTACCAATCTCTTCGGAGAGAAGGTTCCACGTATCGCTCCTCTTCCATGGAGCCCTGATGATGTCAAGGTCGAGGTCAAGAATAAGGTCGACGTGATCGTGTCAGGAGCCGATATTGAGAAGGTCGGTCAGACTGCTGCTAACATAGAGCGAGCATGCCGAATTCGTAAGCGTGACCGGCGTGTGTTCCAGGATGGCATCTACATCGTTGCCAAGGCGGAGACAGAGTGAGGTGAGAAGATGTCCGAATACGAAGACATGACAGTTGCAGAACTCAAGGTACTTCTGAAGGAACTTGGTCTTTCGAGTACTGGCAAGAAAGCAGACCTCATCGAGCGTCTCAAGGCGGCATCCGAGGAAGTTGCTGACGAGGACCCAGTGGTTATGGAAGAAGCTGAAGATGAGGTTGACGATGACGACGACTTCGAAGACTTTGACGACGATTGGGATGATGACGAGGAGGACGAAATTCATCGTGCTAAACAGAAGCCTGAACTTGATGAAGACGTTCGCAAGGCCCTCGCTACTCGTAATGCTCAGGGCCGTAAGCAGCCCAAGTTCCGTCGCCAAGAGTGGTACCGTTACAAGCGCCTCTCCCGTTCGGGGTGGCGTAAGCCGAAGGGATATCAGTCCAAGCAGCGTCTAAACATGAAGTATCGAACACCTATGGCGCGTGTTGGATATGGTAAAATCAAGGCAGCGCGTGACCTTCACCCCTCAGGTTTTGAGGAGATTCTTGTGCACAATGTTGCGGGCTTAGAGGGTGTGAATCCTGCAACTCAAGCGATTCGCGTCGCACGTAGAGTAGGTAATCGAAAGCGCACTGCAATCCACGATCGTGCCGATGAGATGGGGATTCGTGTTCTCAATCGTCGCCCTATTGAGAAGAGAGGTGATCTCTGATGCAAATTACAAACCAACGCCGTATGGCAGCCAGTATACTATCAAAGCGTGAAGGGCGCACTGTTGGCGTCCACCGCGTTTGGATTCATCCTGACTATATTGATCAGATTTCGAGCGCAGTCCAAAAGGAGGACATTCGCGAACTCATTGATGAGGGTGTCATCAAGGCACGGCCGATTAAGGGTACCAGTCGAGGTCGTGCCCGTAAGGCTGACATTCAGCGTGCGAAGGGGCGTCGTGTCGGTCATGGAAGCCGCAAGGGATCCAAGAAGTCCCGAACTCCAAAGAAGGAGAGGTGGATGAAGACCATTCGCGCTCAGCGACGTGTTCTCAAGGATTTCCGCGAGGGCGGTACTCTTGATCGCAGTCAATACCGCTACTACTACCGTAAAGCGAAGGGCGGAAGCTACCGTTCCATTGCGCATATGCGGGCCAACATTGAGTTGGATGGAATCTCTATTGGAGGCGATGAATGATGGCTGCACATGGCAAGAATCAGCGAGCGAGGTACAAGCGTCGACGCACAGGTGAGACCGACTACAGGAGGCGTCTGAAGCTTCTTCGTGGAGAGGTCCCTCGAGCTGTCGTTCGTGTCAGCAACACTCGCGTCATTGCTCAGATTGTAGATTTCGATTTAGATGGAGATAATGTCCGACTACAGTTCACCAGCAGTGATCTTCGATCTCATGGATGGCCGAAGGACGCATCTGTAAAGTCTGTTCCCTCCGCCTACTTGACTGGATTCGCATTGGGTAAGAAGGCTCTAGCGTCAGGTATCGATGAGGCAGTTCTTGACATCGGCCTCGCCGCTTCTACACGTGGAAATCGTGTCTTTTCTGCGCTCAAGGGAATGGTTGACGCAGGCATGCATATCCCTCACAGCGAAGAAATCCTTCCTTCCGATGATCGCGTGAATGGTGAACACATCAATGAGAAACTTGCAGGTGCGGTCGAGAAGACTCGTACCAAGATTGAGGGGGCGATGTCATGAGTGAAGAATTCGCCATTGCGCCAGGTCTTGCTTGGGCTCTCGGTCAGGTCGAGGATGATGCAGGTGCGGGTGGACCACGTCGAAGAGGCCCTGATCCACGCCTTACATTGAGGGAATGGGTTCAGAATGGTGCACGAACTCGTCTCGGACGCATGGTCATTAACGGAGAAATCACTTCTTTCGAACAGGCAGTCTCGTCACGCCTCCCTATTCGGGAACCTGAGATTGTTGATGCATTCTTCCAACCTAACCTCCATGTCGAAATGATTGGACGGCCTCGCCGTATTCAGAGGATGACAGACTCGGGTCAGAGAACTCGATTCAACGTCATGGTTGTAGTGGGCAACAAGGACGGAGTAGTCGGTTTAGCTACCTCAAAGGGCAAAGAAGTTGCAGATACGATTCAGAAAGCCACTAACAAGGCTAAGCTCAACATGATTAGTGTTCGACGTGGTAACGGTTCTTGGGAATCAGGTGGCGGTCCAGGCCGTTCTGTTCCAATGAAGATTACAGGCAGGGCTGGCTCAACGCGCATCACACTGATGCCTGCACCTACCGGAAAGGGCCTTGTAATTGGTGAGACCGGACGTATGATTCTCGATATGGCCGGAATCACTGATGTCTGGTCTAGCAGTAAGGGTCAAACCCGTACTCAGTACAACTTTGCTCGTGCGACTTTCAACGCACTCAAGGAGACAAATCTCCTACGTATCAGTCGTGCAGATGTTGAACGTCTTCACATCGCTCGTGGAGGGATGTCCTGATGGCTTGGCTCGTAATTCGTGCTCGTAGCGATCGAGGTGTAGAGCGTTCCATTCGTGAGACTATGAGTTATCTCAACCTCACTCGTGTTAATCACGCGGTGATTATTCCTGAGAACGACACATACGCAGGTATGCTCCAGAAGGTCAAGGATTACGTGACATGGGGGCAGGTAAGTGCTGATTCTATTGCCAGCCTACTTCGTGAGCGAGGCCGCCTAATCGGTGACAAGCCGGTCGACGATGCAGCAATCGCTGCCTCCACTGAACACGGTGACATCGATGCTTTTGCGGCTGCAATCGCTTCGGGCGATGCTACGATGAAGGACGCTGCTGATTTGAAGCGTGTCTTCCGACTCCATCCTCCTCGCGGAAGCAAGGGCTGGGGAGGCCTCAAGCGAGCGTACACAGTTGGTGGCGCTCTAGGCCACCGAGGTGCAGCGATTGAGGAACTCGCTGCAAGGATGATGTGAGGTGAATATCATGCCATCGAGAACTAATAAATTCCGAGGAAGAAGCCGATATCACGGCCGAGGAAAGAAGGCCGGCCGTGGCGCAGGAAAACGTGGCGGTCGAGGTAATGCTGGTCTAAACAAGCATCGTCTCATGACTCGTCTAAAGTACATGCCTGGCCACTGGGGGATGCACGGTTTCAATCGTCATCCAAGCCTACGTACTGTGCACAACAGCGTCAATGTCTCAATTGTTGAGGACATGCTTGACGATGGTGATACAATCGATTTGGGCGAGATGGGGATCGACAAGTTGCTCGGCTCTGGTCGAGTGACTCGTGCGTTACACATCACTGTGGAGCACGCCTCCGCTCGTGCAGTTGAGAAGATCGAAGCCGCCGGTGGTTCCGTTACTCTTGCCGAGGGTGGCGATTGGGGCGAATGGGAAGAGGAGTGAAATCACTCCGCTAGTGAAAGTAGAGACGATATTCAGGAAGTGAGTGCATGGTCGGACGTGGAGTGAACACCATTGGTGCTGTCACTATGGCAGTTCTGTATTGGGGCGGTCTGATTTACTGGCGTTCTGATGAGCTCTTCGGAACCGATTCTGCGGCGCAGATGGAAGCCGGTTACCTCCTACTGGCTAGCGTCCCGTATGCTTTCTTCTTCATGTGGGGTCTTCGAAACGACTTACCCGAACAAATGTCGGAAAGTCCCTTCCTGAAATATACTAAACTCTACATTTGGTTGCTTTATGTCGCTGGCCTTCTTTATTGGTGTATTCTGGATTCACAAAACGTCGGGTTCCTTCTTGTTGGGATTATGATTCTCGGTGCAGGAACCGCTGCCTCGATTACTTGCCTAATCTATACAGGTGATGAATCCAGTCGCCTCTACGCTCTAAAACGTCTAGTCGATGTATATCCCTCAATTCAGAAGCCAGAGGGTCACGTTCGATTTATGTCAAAGTTATGGACAACGACTCTTGTTCTGATTGTTTATTTCATGATGACAAATGTGATGATTTTCGGTCTAGCCGAATCTACACTAGATATTTTCTCTTCTTTCCGTGCGATCATGGCTGGAGCCAGCGGTTCCATCATGCATCTTGGTATTGGTCCGATTGTTACTGCATCGATTATCATGCAACTCTTTGCTGGTGCCAAAATTATCAATCTCGATTTACAGGATAGTGATGATAAGCAACTCTACCAGGGGATTCAGAAGCTCCTTGTTCTATTCATGATCCCGATTGAGTCAATTCCCCAGGTGTATGGTTTCCTTGACCCTCACCCTGACTTCATCATATCTTACGGTGAAGGGTGGGCACAGGCACTAATTGTCTTCCAACTCTTCCTTGGTTCCTATCTTGTGTTCTTGCTGGATGAACTTGTTAGCAAGTGGGGGATTGGTTCAGGTATCTCTCTCTTCATCGCTGCAGGTGTTGCCCAGTCCACCTTTGTTGGAACTCTCTCTCCGCTCCCAACCGTTGCTGAGATGCCAACTAGCCTTGACAACCCACCATCTGGAACTCTTCCAATGATTTTCTACACACTCCGCACGGCGACGAATTCTGAGTTAGTATCAGCAGGAAGCGGAGGTGGTGGCATGTTTGAAACCATGTTGCTGAACCATGCTAATCCAATTGCGGCCCTAGTCTCATCGATTATCGTATTCCTAGTCGTGGCTTATGCTGAGTCCTCAAAACTCGAACTACCACTGACTCACGGAAAGATGAGAGGTCACAAGGGGCAGTACCCAATTCGCCTCGTTTATGCTTCGAACATCCCTGTGATTTTGATGGCAGCTCTTCTTGCGAATGTGAACATGTTCACTCTGCTATTCTGGAGCCATCCAGTTCTGTCTACCGTTCCGATACTTGGTCGAGAAGGAGCCTTCTCGATAGCCAAATATCTCGGCGCATATGATGCAGGGGCAACGACCGCACAAGACGGTCTCGCTTGGTATATCTCGATGGTTAACGGTGTCCAAGATTGGCTCATTCCGTTGCTTGAACAGAGTGGAGATGCATATGGGCATTCACTGTGGCAAATTATGATCCACGTCTTTGCCTATGTGATTGTAATGACCATTGGTTCGATGGTGTTTGCAAAGTTCTGGATTGAGACAACCAACATGAGTGCCAAGGACGTTGCTAAGAACATCGAAAGGACTGGGATGCAAATTCCTGGGTTCAGAAAGAATCCGAAAGTGGTCGAACAGATTCTCGAGCGCTACATCCCCCCTGTGACACTTTTCTCGGGTGCATTCGTTGGTTTATTGGCTGCTGGAGCCGACCTACTGGGTACTGTTGGTAACGCAACGGGAACAGGACTTCTACTAGCTGTGGGTATTATCCTGAGAACTTATGAGCAGATTCAGAAGGAACAGGCGATGGAAATGCATCCTGTGCTTAGAGAATTCTTCGGAGCAGAATGACTCCAGAATTTACTATTTTTGCCTTGCCTGATTCGTTAGCCGGGTAGGCTATGTTCATATATGGCAGGTTAGTCGGAGGGCTGCTGCGTCAAGCCAGGCGTTGGGTCCTGAGTCCTCAGGGGCGATGAAGAGACCCATCAGGCGAGACGAGCCGAGGCAGTGCGGCCACGAGCGCGGCTCGTGGTTGAGGAGGAAGATCATAGGTTACAACTTGCTAATGCAAGTGTGCAAAGGAAGAAATGTAACCTCGTCAATTTTGACTAAAGAACCAGCAAAGCGACTAATAAGAAACTCCTGAAGGATCGCGAGATTTCGCATGAAATCCGGTTGATCCTGCCGGAGGCGACCGCTATTGGAGTTCGATTAAGACATGCGAGTCAGAGCACTAGCTCGGCATACCGCTCAGTAACACGTGGGTAACCTGCCCTATTGTTTCGAATAACCTCGGGAAACTGAGAACAACACGATATAGTCCACTACGCCTGGAACGGTGAGTGGATAAAGATAGGATGGGCCTGCGGCGTATCAGGTCGTAGGGGGTGTAACGGACCTCCTAGCCATCGACGCGTACGGGTGTTGGGAGACATAGCCCGGAGATGGATTCTGAGACACGAATCCAGGCCCTACGGGGCGCAGCAGTTACGAAAACTTGGCAATGCGGGAAACCGTGACCAGGGAACTCCAAGT
>JAZADD010000008.1:0-9813 GCA_036124005.1 Thermoplasmatota archaeon | reverse complement strand
GGCTCATTCAGTACTCCTACGTCCTCTAGTGGGAGTTCAGATATCTTCGTAGCAAAGCTATCCTCAACGGGCGACTGGCTCTGGGTCAAAACTGCAGGGTCTACCAGCACTGACTACTGCTATGATATCGATGTAGATGGGGGCGGAAATGTGAGTATTACTGGTATTTTCTACAATACAATCTCATTTGGTAGTACCTCATTTTCCTCATCTGGATCTTACGATGCCTATGTTGCCGTTCTAGATACCATGGGTAATTGGTTGTGGGCACAGAAAATTGGTGCTAGTAGTAGCGATTATGCACATGGCATCGCCCTCGCAGATTCGGGTAATGTTTACGTTACTGGTTATTGGTCATCTGGAACACTGAATTTTGGTTCCGCAGGATCCATTTCTTGCAGCAGTTGTTATTCTGATGCTTACATTGCTAGTCTCGATTCTCAAGGAAATTGGCGCTGGGCTCAGCGGATGGGTGGAAGTTACTACGAGCGTGGACGTGATGTCGCAGTTGATGCTCAAGAAAGAGTATATGTTACTGGCGAGTTCTCCTATCAGGTTGACTTTGGGGCCAATAGTCAGTACAATTACTACTCTTACGATTATTGGGGCTTCATTGCTCAGTATACTTCCACCGGTGTATTCAGTTGGTCCCAGAAGTATGGTTACTCGTCGTATGAGACTTATCCTGAGTCAATTGAAGTGGATAATGGAGGTAATGCGACGGTCTGTGGTCGATTTTACTATTACACGGAGTTCGGATCCAACCGGTTGAACGCCTACGGAGGCAGTGGTTGGGATATGTTCGTGGCCCAGATTTCTCCATCTGGTAACTGGAATTGGCAGCAACAGGGTGGCGGGAGTAGTACGGACTATTGTTACGACGTAGATGTTGAAGGTGCCACAGGAGAGATTGCGGTCACAGGTTACTACAACAATGCTGCTTGGTTTGGCCAATACGGCGTTAACTCGATTGGAAGTAATGACGTGTTTATGGGTACTCTATCGTCGACTGGTGCTTGGAATTGGGTCAACCACCATGGTTCAACATCTAGCGACATTGGATATGGAGCTGCGATTCTTGGGGACGAGACCTACTTCGCATTCAACTATCCAACTGGCTTGTCAATCAATGGGAATTCAGTGCCTCATTACGGAAGTCAAGATTTCGCTATTGTTGTGCATGGTATAGACACGGATGGAGATAAGGTAGGCGACCGGACGGATCGATTCCCTCTTGATCCAACACAGTGGTCAGATATTGATGGAGATGGATACGGTGACAATTGGGCGGATTCTTCTCTGAATGCAAGCCGGATGGGCGGACCTGGTGTCTACGTGGATTTCGCAACTACGCCTGATCATTGCCCCGTCGTAGCAGGAAATAGCACACGCGACGTTTACGGTTGCCCAGATTTGGATAATGATGGGCAATCTGATTCTAATGATGACTTCCCTAACAATTCAACCCAATGGTCGGACAATGATGGCGATGGTTTTGGAGACAATCCTAATGGTGAAGGTTACGATGATTGCCCTAATGTTTGGGGGACTTCATGGAAGGATACATTCGGTTGTACGGATCTTGATGGCGACGGGTGGTCTGATCTTGCAGATGATTTCTTCAACAAGCCATCTCAGTGGAATGACACTGATGGGGATGGCCTTGGAGATAATTGGAGGATTGATTCTTGGAACTCTTCCAGATTGAGTCATTGGCCAGGTCATTGGATTGCTGGAGCATATCTTGCTGATCCAAGTCCACTAGATCGTGACAATGATGGATTTGAGGATGTCGAATTAGATAGTTCAATGGGGCCGTATGACGATTGTCCTGATCAACCTGGCGATTCTTTCCGCGATTTATACGGTTGTGTCGATACTGATGGCGATGGTTGGTCAGATTCCTTTGATGATATGCCAGAAAACCCAGACCAATATGCTGATTCAGATGGCGATGGGTATGGGGATGCACCCGGGTTCCCTGATTCAGATGATTGTCCAACACGTATGGGCACTTCCACAATTGATGCAATTGGTTGCCCAGACAATGATGGAGATGGCATTTCTAACGATGGAGACGAATGTCCTACGGATTATGGTAATACGATGAATGGATGTCCAGACACTGACGGTGATGGTTATCCAGATACTGCTGAGTCCGGTCTAATTGATGACTGTCCTCAGGATGCAGGAACCTCAACAATTGATCTCACCGGTTGCCCAGATACGGATGGCGATGG
Organism: Thermoplasmatota archaeon; assembly: GCA_036124005.1. Classification (GTDB taxonomy): domain Archaea; phylum Thermoplasmatota; class Poseidoniia; order Poseidoniales; family Thalassarchaeaceae; genus MGIIb-N2. Next base: position 7,573 of record JAZADD010000008.1, on the reverse strand, counting down.
TTGGTCTGATACCGGAGATGCCTATCCTAACGATGCCACTCAGTGGAGCGATGTCGACGGTGATGGCTACGGTGATAACGAAAATGGAACTGATGCAGATGACTGCCCTGGAAAATCTGGAACCTCTACAGAGGGCGGCCTTGTAGGCTGTGAAGACAGTGATTCAGATGGCTATGCAGACATCATTGATGGGAATTCAACAATCCCTGGAGGATGGGCCCTCGATGCTCGTCTTTGGTCAGATAGTGATGGTGATGGATTCGCTGACCAACAGGGGACAGAATTGTCCGATGATTGTCCTCTCGTACCGGGGAATTCTAGCCTTTTCACATTGGGCTGCCCCGACACTGATGGCGATGGTTGGGCAGACATAGTTGATCCAGACGACGACAATGATGGGTACTATGATGTCGATGAGTTTGCTGATGGTTCGGATCCTTACGATGCCACAAGTCTTCCCGTTGATCTTGATGGTGATAACACCCCCGATAGACTTCAGCAGGAAGCAGGCTTAGATCCTGTGATCCAATCCGCTCTTTCCGTCGCTATTCTTGCAATAATTGCTATCGGTGCAGGCATGTCTGTGCTAATTTGGCGATCTTCTACAAGTCGACGTTCAAACTATGAGAAGATTCGGACTCTACTGGATGAGGCTGAAGGCTTTGAGGGTCTCATGGATGTTGAGAAAGATATCGAATCCATGTCTGATAAGGGTGCGATTGATGCAGGTCAGGCTGCCCTTCTCTTCGATCGTCTTGGAGATCGACGCTACAAACTTGAGGAGGAGATGCGTGCTGCACAACAGGCTGAATGGTGGGCACAGCAACAAGCTCAGGGGCAGCAGTGGGCAGAATGGCAGCAGCAGGGCTGGAACCAGCAAGGTTGGGATCAGCAGCAGGGCTGGAATCAGCAAGGTTGGGACCAGCAGCAGGGCTGGGGTCAGCAAGGCCAAGGTTAGCTATTGTTTGAGCGTAGCATTGATGATGAGAGCACAAGGCTCCCTCTACAATGAAGGTCATCAATGACACCATCCATGGTTCCTTCGAGATTGATGGAGTTCGCGAAGATCTCCTTGCCACTCCCGAGTTTAACAAACTGAGTCATATCAAGCAACTTGGTCTTGCCCACCTTGTATTTCCTGGAGCACACCACACTCGTTTTGAGCATTCTCTTGGGGTATCACATCTCGCCGGGCGGATGGCATCAAGCCTCAATCTTGACCCACATGAACGGATGACTGTAGAAGTTGCAGGAATGCTTCATGATGTTGGACACGGCCCTTACTCACATACGTTGGAACATATCTTGCATGAGCGTGGTGGCGCCGATCACATGCATATCACAGAGGGCATCATCACAGGGGATTATGAGGTACTTTCAGATGATGAGCAACGTATTCTTGGAAAGCGACGCACAGTCCCTGAGATTCTAGAGTCACATGGAATCGATCCACACGAGGTGGCATCGCTAATTCATGGTCCAGATGCAGGTGGTAAGGAGAGGAATTTGTTCCACTGGGGTGAAGGTGCCGAATCTTTCGAATCAGCAGATCATACTCTTGCTCACCTCGTCCATGGTCCTGTTGACTGTGATCAGATGGATTATCTTCTTCGCGATGCTCACTTCACGGGGGTGCGTCATGGAATTATCGATCATGATCGCCTCATTCAATGTCTCACACGCCATAGTGGAGATATTGCGGTGACTGAAGGTGGTCTTTCCGCCCTTGAAGGTATGATGACTGCCCGCGCTCTGATGTACAGTGCTGTTTACTTCCATCGAGTTACCAGAATAACTGAGGTAATGCTCTCACGTGCAGTTGAGCGCGCTGGTGACCTTTTGCCTGAAGCGAGACAGATGCAACGTATGGTTGATGCCGAAGTATGGCACGCTCTCGATCAGGCAGACCCGTTCTCACGTGATATCCTGAAGCGTCTCAAATATCGTCGTTTGATGAAGAATAGTATCACACGTCGGATGGATGAATTGACATCTGAGCAAATTGATAGATTGATCCACCTCGCCACACATTCCGAGGATAGGATGCAGATTGAAGATCAGATAGCACAGCGCGCAGGGTTAGACCCAGGTTATGTGGCAATAGACGTCCCGTCTGTCAAACTCCTTCTCTCGGAACCGCGTATGGCTGCAGTCGATGTTCGGGTGGTCGGCAAAGATGGTCGAACACGTTGGTTCAAGGAACATACTCCAATTGCTGATGCGCTGAGAAAGCGTCAGGTTAGTCAGAATGCGATGTCAGTCATCACTCTCCCTGAAGCGGTCAAAGATGTCGCTGCGATTGCTGAGCGTATTATCTACTCTTGAGTGAATATTAATCCTTGATTTTTAGTTGAGGTTTCAGGACTGGCTCTCGTTAATAAGCGAGGTGCCTAGTCGCGAGGCCAACCAAGGGTGAATTACCTGGGAGTTGAAGGGATGCACAGCCACCTGAAGCAAGTTTACGAGAATGTGAAGAAGAGAGATCCCGACCAGCCTGAGTTCCATCAGGCTGTGTTAGAGGTTTTAGAAAGCCTGACTCCTATTGTGGATGAACGCCCTGAGTTCTTATCTGCGAATATCTACAATCGTGTGGTTGAACCTGAGCGGCTAATCCAGTTCCGTGTCCCATGGGTCGACGATGAAGGGAACATGCAGGTGAATCGCGGTTTCCGAGTTCAGTTCAATGGTGCGATTGGCCCTTACAAGGGCGGCTTCCGATTCCATCCTTCAGTCAATGCTTCGATTCTCAAGTTCCTTGGATTTGAGCAGATTTTCAAGAATAGCCTAACGGGCCTTCCGATGGGTGGTGGAAAGGGTGGATCCGACTTCAATCCGAAGGGTAAGTCCGACAATGAGGTTATGCGGTTTTGTCAGGCTTTCATCGGGGAACTCTGGCGTCACATCGGCCCTGATACGGATGTGCCTGCAGGCGATATCGGCGTAGGCGGTCGAGAGATTGGCTATATGTTTGGGATGTACAAGAAGATGGCAAACGAGTGGTCCGGTGTTCTAACTGGTAAGGGTCTTCCTTACGGAGGTTCTCTAATCCGCCCTGAGGCTACAGGTTACGGCTGTGTCTACTTCGTTCGCGAGATGCTCGCAACCAAGGGAGAGAGCATGGAAGGTAAGCGTGTTGCAATATCCGGGAGTGGAAATGTCGCACAATTCGCAGCCGAGAAGGTTCTCGATCTTGGTGGTATTCCTGTCACTTTCTCTGACTCAAGTGGTTACATTTACGATCCAGCTGGTATCGACCGTGAAAAACTCGCATGGGTCATGGATCTCAAGAACGAGCGACGTGGTCGAATTCGAGAGTATGCAGAACAATTTGAAGGAGTCGAGTATCATGAATCCAAGCCGGAACCATCTATGAACGGCTTGTGGTCTGTTGATGTCGATGTCGCTCTTCCATGTGCGACTCAAAACGAACTCAATGGAGAAGAGGCTGCGGCTCTAGTCGCTAACGGTGTCATGGCTGTTGGTGAAGGTGCAAACATGCCTTGCACTCCTGAAGCGGTCGAGGCTTTCCAGAAGGCAGGTGTTCTTTTCGCTCCAGGAAAGGCATCCAATGCAGGTGGTGTCGCCACTTCTGGCCTTGAGATGTCTCAGAACTCTCTGAGGATGTCTTGGACTCGTGAAGAGGTTGACGAGAAGCTCGATGGCATCATGGTTGGAATCCACAAGGCTGCCTATGAAACGGCCGAGAAGTATGGTCGTCCACATGACTACGTGTTCGGTGCGAATGTGGCTGGTTTCCTAAAGGTCGCAGAGGCTATGCTTGCTCAGGGTTCTTGGGGCTGAATCACTCGCCTGTATCTTCGTCGGCCATATTCGGGCTGTCAGGTACAACCGGCGGATGCATCGCAGCAGCGAGTAGTGCGCACATTACACATGAGATAATGATTGATCCACTAGTTGCGTGGATTGTCCAACCATACGGTTGAATGAATACCTCTCCGTGAGCGGTGATTGCCCATTGCGACCCCTTTGATACTGCGGCAACAGCAGCCAAAATCTTGGTACCTAGCATTACTATTGGTAGCGCAATAGCGAATGCTATTGGTCGATACATCCTCAAAAAGAAGTGGCTGAGTATCTCCACTAGAATCCCAATTACGAATCCGTAATAGATGTAAGAGGCATCGAGATTCTCCATCGCGTAATTGCTCATACCCCAGAAGAGGAAGAGAACCAGCATCGCACCTGGAGCTGGTTTCCAGCGACGAGCGAAAGTTAGAATCAGACCAGTCGCAATGGTGGTCGGAACCATTGATGCAACTACACCGATGGAGAGGCTATCTTCGTATCCTGGGCCACAATTGTTGCCCAAGTAGCAGTAATCTGCAATTTCAAGTTGGAAAATATCCCACTGCCCGGTAATGAGAAGGATGGGTACCCATGCTGCAGCGAATCCGAAGATTAGTACAAGTTGACTAGCCAGTCCATCCTTACCAGAGAGTGGATCTTGCCATCCAGAAAATACAGGCGCCATAACAGTGAGGATTAGTCCGATTAAGAGACCAAGGTGAGAGGGGGAGAGTAGGATGTCGAGTCCCCCTTCAATTCCGAAGAAGGAGTGCCAGAGCATATCTGCGAAACCAGAAAATCCGAAGATTGCAATTCCAGCTACAGATGCTCCGTAACCCTTGGGGACATTAGTTGCAAATGCCCAGAGTCCCGAAGGAGTAAGTTTTGGTGGGGCTTCGGCGAGTCGCCATAGCGCGAATAGAATGAATGCAGAATATGCAGTAGCACCGGAGTACCATACTGCATGCCATTTTGTGAAGAATGAATCATCCACCTCACCGTTCGTATGGGCCCAGACATCAATGAGCAGTCCGGTCATACACCAGAGTCCAAGGCCTAGGACAACGAAGTCATAACCGCGTTGACCAGGTAATGGAAGCGGATTTCTTTGATGAAGAATTCCAGCAATTCCAGTTGCAGGAATCAATGATCCAAAGAAGATAATTGCGAACCACCGAAGTTCTTCTGGAGTTCCAAAAAAGTCGAGCCATGCCATGAACGATATTCAAATTCGCTAGGTAATAGCCATATTGTATCTGGAATAAGTTGTATCACTTATTCATTTAGACCATTGTTGGTGCGGGATGGTCATCGGATTTGTCATCCGGTGTCCTGACTCTAGACCATACATTAGTCATGAGTTCATCATGGTGCTTCATGCAATAGTGGAAGCGCCGATATGCCTCCCTGAATGAGTATGCTTTTTTGCCAGTCGCCACAAGGAAACCTTCCGGTGAGAGTCGTGATATGACTTCACCATCCTCGGTGCATCCAGGGTGGTCGCAATTCGGCATTCGATATCCTCTCTAACTCACATCACTTCAATGATTGCTTTTGGTTTCATTCTGGAACTTCATCTTCAGTCGTCTCGGGATCTATCACCACTAATGCCATATTTGCCTCGACATTGTCTCCTTCAGCACAGTTTACCGCACTCACAGTTCCAGTTACTGGGGCTGTGACCTCATTTTGCATTTTCATCGCTTCAAGGATGAGAATAACTTGACCTTCTTTGACTACATCCCCTGGGGCTACTTCGAGAGTGACCACCTTTCCCGGAATACTTGTTGATACAGTTCCAGATTTACCTCGACCTTTCCCGCCCGTGCTACGTCGTCTAGGGGCTGCTACTTCCGCTCCTTCTGGTAGGGTGATGTTGTAGGTCGTACCCCCGACTGAAGCGCTCAGAGTACCATCTTCCCCTTCCTCAATATCTACAGTAAAAATCTCACCATCGATTTCAATCTCGTAGATCGCCATACAATTCACCTCCAAGTACTTCGGCTACTCCGATTTTTTAGCAAGGATGGGCGCCCGAAGCGGTTGTTGCGGTGGTCGCGGGCGTATGCAGGACCTGGCATACGACCCGCCTCCGCACGATTGTCAGAAACGTTCTGTGTATGTAGGCGGATGGCCATAGCCACAGCGAGACGCATTTTCGTGTCGTCTTCCACTAACTCTGCATCTCTAGATTCGCGTAGAATCCTCCCAACTTGTTCTGTGAATGTGGGCTCAGAGTCCATTTGTATGCCTCACAGGGGGATATTACCATGCTTTCTTGCCGGTCGAGTCTCTTCTTTATCGATAAGATGGCCAAGAGCGCGAATTAGACGATCACGTGTTTCTGAGGGGTCAATTACGTCGTCGAGGTAGCCTAATGATGCAGCCTTGTATGGTGTTGCGAAGGATTCAGTATAATCCTCAACCAGACGTGCGCGTTCTTGTTCTGGATTTGCTGCATTTTTGATTCGGCGACGATGGATGATTTGTACTGCTCCATCTGCACCCATTACGGCGAGTTGAGCTGTAGGCCAAGCGATATTGTAGTCGCCCCGGATATGTTTTGATGACATTACATCATACGCTCCCCCGTAGGCCTTGCGGAGAATCACGGTGAGCTTAGGCACCGTTGCTTCTGCATAGGCATAGAGGAGTTTCGCTCCGTGGCGAATGATACCCCCCCATTCCTGACTCGCTCCAGGGAGGAATCCCGGGACATCAACGAGTGTTACGAGTGGAATGTTGAACGCATCACAGAATCGAACAAATCTTGCAGCCTTGACGGACGCATCAATATCGAGACATCCTGCGAGAACCTTCGGTTGGTTCGCAACGATACCAACGGAAGTGCCGTTAAGTCGAGCGAATCCACAAACAATATTCTGTGCAAAATCGGCTTGCACTTCTAGGAATGCTCCGTAGTCAACGATTCCTTCGATGGCAGTCATTACATCGTAGGGTTTCGATGGATCAGAGGGCACAAGAGCACGTAGAGTATCTTCGTCCACTGAAGGTTTACCTGTGTTACGCGAAGGAGTTCTCTCCAGATTATTGGATGGCAGATGTCCAAGCAGGTCTCGAACAAGGTCGAGTGCTTCTTCGTCGCTTTGTGCAGTGAAATGAGTGACTCCTGATCTGGATGCATGTGTATTTGCCCCGCCCAACTCCTCAAAACTGACTTCCTCATTTGTGACGGTCTTAATCACTTCAGGGCCAGTGATGAACATGTGAGCTGTTTGATCAACCATCACTACGAAATCGGTAATTGCTGGACTGTATACCGCTCCACCAGCGCATGGACCCATGATAATCGAGATTTGAGGTATGATGCCACTTGCTCGCACGTTCCGGAAGAATATCTCTGCATAGGAGCCTAATGAGGCTACACCCTCCTGAATTCGGGCTCCACCACTATCGTTCATACCTACTACGGGTGCCCCGGTCTTTAGTGCCATGTCGAGAAGTTTGCAGATCTTAAGGCCGTGCATTTCTCCAAGGCTGCCTCCATAGACGGTGAAATCTTGGGCGTAGCAGTAAACAGTCCGTCCTTCGACAGTACCATACCCACAGACGACGCCATCACCGGGAATGACATTCCTATCCATGCCAAAATCATTGCATCGGTGTTCAACTAGAGCATCAATTTCCTGAAATGTCCCTTCATCGAGAAAAGCCTCTAATCGCTCACGAGCAGTCATTTTGCCTTTGTTATGCTGGGCATCAATTCTTGCTTGCCCCCCGCCCATTTGTGCTTGGGATTTCCTTT
>JAZADD010000007.1:0-23070 GCA_036124005.1 Thermoplasmatota archaeon | reverse complement strand
GACCTCGTCAATCCCAGTTACACGTCGTGCGATTCCACCACCTGGGGCTTCAACGACCTCTTGGAATATAGCGAAATTTAGGTTGTCGAAGAAACGGGCTGGGACATTAATCGGGTCTCCCGTGAACCTCTGAATCATCTTGACAATAGATGATGCGTGGAAAGTTGCAATCACTGGATGCCCTGTCTGCATTGCTTGGAAGGCAGTAGCCCCCTCAACTCCACGAATTTCACCGATGATGATGTAGCGAGGCCGAGAACGGAGAGCCGCCTTCAGAAGATCGAACATTTCGACGCGAGAATCCTCATTCTTCGAATCGCGAGTAACGAGACGTTGCCAAAGACGATGACGAACCTTCACTTCAGGAGTATCCTCTGCGGAGTAAATCTTGACATTATGGTCAATGAAAGGAAGGATGGCATTGAGCGTTGTCGTCTTTCCTGACGCCGTTTCACCTGACACGAGAAGTGACATCCCATTCTCAAGACATAGCCAAATGTATGCAGCAATCTGGGCCGACATCGTACCCCATTGGATGAGTTGAGTGAACGAGATGGTTTCCTCAGCGAACTTACGAATCGTGAACGATGGCCCAAGCATCGATACATCGTCACTGAAGATGATGTTTATTCGAGATCCATCGAGAAGTGCGCCATCAATAATCGGCTTGCTATCAGAGACCGGGCGGCCAATGCGTTCGGACATTGAACGAAGATAGCGAGTCAACACTTCTCGATCCCGGAAGCGGATGTTGGAGGTGACCATACCGAACACCTTGTGGTCCATGTTGACGTAGCGTAAACCAACTGAGTGGATGTCTTCCAGTTGTTCATCAGACAGAAGGGCTTCCAGCGGTCCAGACTTCACGAGATCGCGGATAACGATATACTTCAACCGCTCTAACTGCTCCTCATTCACTTGTATTGGAGGCTCACCAAGACCAAGATAATCACGTGCTGGACCAAGTAAACCATCGGTCTGAATGACTACGGGCTTCGTCGTGGTCATCTTTTCAATCATGCCCACGAGAATACTCTCAAACTCAGAATCAGATGTGAAAGATGGGGCACTAGGAGCATCACGTAACAGACGTTCCACTATCTCCTGACGTATGACCTCCTCCTCCTCATTCAATACCGGTTCAATTCCAAACCAGAGAGTGGTTCCAGCGCCTTGTTCATCATCATCAGGAGGCTTGTAGATATGAGCAAACAAAGGTGGCTTGAGAGTGTAGATGAGGTTTCTAGGTTCTAAACTCTTAGCATCGCGATCTAGTGGACCGTAGAAATAGGGTCGAGACCCATGCTGGGCCTCAAAATCCTCAACCCACCTCTTGACGTGATCGTGTCGCGCCATCACTGATTCTAAATCGCCCTTTTGGAACTCAGAATCATCATTATCTGCCATTCTGAATCACCTCAACTGACCGCCGTGATATCGACGATGAAGCCCATACTAGGCTCGACACGCCAACCGATTCTAGCTTGCACCGGTCCAGAAGCACGAAGGAAACGAGTAACCGCAAGAGTACGCTTCAACTGACCACCCTGTGTCATAGACATAAGACCAATCACAACCTCAGCTGATCCCTTCATCTCACGGAAAATAACCTCTGGAATCTCATGAGGATCCATAGCAAGCAACAGAGTACGTCCCTCTGATGTGAAACGACGGATCTCCGTGAGGAGATGTTTAGCATCGACGCCCTCGGGTAGAAGTTGAGAAGCACGATCTATGATGATGAAATCTGCAGCCTTAAGTCCGTCATTACTGAGAAGATCGAAGAGAGTCACCGGATCTTCGACCTGCTCAGTTAACACACCGTAACTCGACATTAAGAGGAAGTGCCCGTCGTCAATTGCTTTCGTCATTCCATAACCAATGGAAGCGACCTGCTCAAGCCAACCTCGGGTAGTAAGTTCTGTTGTTACGTATGCAACTTTAGTTCCATTCTCAACAAGTCCGTATGCAAGACGTTGCCCAATGAGGCTCTTACCTTCGCCAACCTCGCCTTCAACAATCATGAGGGAACGGTTCGGAATCGCTGCACCCAAACTGTTCGCTAGGCTGTCCTGTTCCAGACCGAACGGGAAAGAATCATCAGACAATTCGAACAACCTCCGTGAATGAATGAACACCAGTGGCAGGCGACTTTGTTTCAGTATTAACAATCACAGTGAGTCTCACTTCTTGATTGTTTGAAAAAGCGACGTTTCCAGACACAGTGAAAGTGATGACAGTTCCAGATGCCCAGACCGTCGGCCCACCTGACTTCGTAACATTCATTGTAGAGCCATTGAGGATCATTGATGTCTCAGTGATATCGAGAGTCAAGATGCCCGTATTCTGTACACTGACCGTAGTCTGATTGGTAACAGTGTTCCAATCAATATTCATCGGATCTGAGACAAGACCGGAACTGGTCTTGGAATTAACCTCAGATTGGGAAGCTGTCCCCTCCATACCGTCCACGATGTTCGCATATGAGCCTACAAGGATACCGGAAACAATTCCTGCAACAATAAGGCTGGCAACCAGCATAATCATCTCAGAAGCACCTCCATCTGCCATTACCTCACCTCACTGAATAGCCGCCCCAAAACCTACTCCATGGGAAGCAACATAGGCCCGTGTAGGTGTCCCAGATACTAATGCGCTGCCCATCACGGTTTCTCCAGGGAAAAGATAGTCGCTTCCAGAGTAAAAATGTGTGAAATTTCGAGGAGTGCCTCCCTCGTGAGAAAAGAATATCTCGTCCATTGGAACGGAATCTGAACCTGTATTGGTGATATTTACGTAAAGTGTCCCAGACGTGAATGTTGCATTCACTATCTGGACCTTGATGTCGAGTTCCTCTCGATTCTCGATGTCCGTCATACGCTCCATGTTCCCAATGGCCATCACCATCGCATGCGCAAAAATACCAAGAAAAACGGTGCCAACAATCAGCGCACCAACGCTGCTGGAACCGCCCACATCTCATTCCCCCTCACCAGAAGCGGGGGTAATCGAAGGTGCAGAAGGAAGAGTGCCCTTAAGCGACTTAATATTCGCTTGGGACCGCCACGACTCAACCATCGCAACAAAGGTCAACAATGGTCGATTTGGCAAAGTAGGATTGCCTCCTTTGGATTCTCCATCCTCTGCAAGGGAAGCGATGCCTCCGAGAGTTTTCGCTTCGGCAGGAGACAGAAAACCTGACTTTGCAGCCGCAGCGATGAAGGATCTTGCATCTGTTCCAGACAAATGATCAAGAATTAGAGCAACTATCTTTGCAGGATCAATACCCGGTCCAGAAATCGCACCATCTTTGGAACGAAGGAATGGATTGAGTTCGAGAGATTGAGCCTCGTACAAATCCAACAAACCGGGTCCAGCATGAGTCGCATCAAGACCTGGTGGGGCACCAGAATCAGAATCTCCTAAATTGACGGCAATAACCTCGCCATCAGGTCCGATAGTATGCATCACATCCCCTGCGCCTTCTACTCTTGGAGCCGAATTCTGAGCCAGAGCCATGTTTGTCTCCATATGACCTATGGAAGCTTCTAATCGCTCAAACCGGTCAGCGAGCAACTTCAGAAGTTCTGCAGGAGGTGGCCCACTAGAAACAGTATTTTCCGGCGGGGCGCCAGCAGGGGCAACGCTTCCACCTGAACCCATACCAATGAAGCCAACACGAGTAGCGCCTGGGGTGAACAACCAAGCTTCTAGATCAGTTGGACGATATTCAGGTGGGATGTCTATTTGATCAACAGTCACGCTGGAGGCCTGATCTAAACGATCAGCCATACGACCCTCCTGACTGTCAACCATGTCTGTTCAACTCCTAATGGATGCGACCTTGCGGTTTGGCCCACGAGTGGGCCAATATTCCACAAATGCCATCATCAAACTAGAACTGCGCCGCCATCTAGGGAAGTTACTTCCATCTGGGCGTAGGTTTCTCCGCCACCATTGACGATGATACGTACTTCAATTGCGTCACCTGCACCAGGAGCACAGTTGTTTAGTGTCATCTCAAAGGTGAAAGTTGTACCAGAATCGATGGTTGTTAGAAGGCCGATACCTGTTCCATCAAGTTCTGCGGAGTTTCCGTTTGTGATTAGATCAATATCGTTATCAGAATCACCTGCAGTAGCAGCGTCTTCACAGATAATCACGTAGGTGATATCTCCACCAACAACGTCATCAGATCCAGCACTCATCTGTGCAATGACAAATATTTGATTCACTGCACCTGCAGCTACGCCATCAACATGAGCTGAGACGATTGTAACCTTACCCGAGATTTCATCACGGGTATCGTCACCTGTTGCTTCAGCACGCTGCTGGAGTTCTTCTGCGGTCTTGATGATAATCGTTGAAGCCACTGCGGCTACTAGGATAAGTGCGATGAAGACGATCATCGCTCCGATCCCGATCGATGCACCATCGTCGTTCTTGTATTGGGTCTTACTTGCGTTCATAGGTATGTTCACCACCTTTACGCACTCCATTGAAGTATATCATAGTAGCCCTATTAGGCCACAAAAATAGGGGGCAGGTGATTGAAAAAAAACGCCTTAACGTGCATCGATTTCAGTATTGATATGAATGACTTCCCCCGGAGCAAGATGCTGAACAAACGGCAAGCGTCTAGCAGCGAAGCCAGGAGGTAGCCAAGCATCAATGACAAAGCCTTCCAGAGACTTGAGAGTTCGATTCTCCACACGAGTAGATACTGTCAAGTCACCCATATCGGCAAGATAGCCAGTTACGACGGACACTCGCTTGGCCAGTACGAGGTTCTCTGAGATCGTCCCAGTAGGATGGATTCTGATTCCCATTTCAATAAAGCCACCCGACGGGATAGCGGGGACCTCGGCCGCCTTTGGCTCAGCAATCCATCCAGAAGGAGCGGGAGCTGCGAGCCGAAATGACGGTAACACGTTAGTACCAAGATTCTCAATAGTGATTAGAAGAAGTCCATGTTCCATTTCAGGCGGCCATCGTGCCTCAACGGTTAGGAAGAAACGACCCACCAAGAAGGGGTTTACACGACCACCTGATTCAGATAAATCAGAGATTGCTGAACGGAAAGATTCGAGGGCAGATTCCCAGTCTCCCTGATCGAGATCAATTAGACCATCTGTTACCATCCCCATGGCCCTTCGCTCATCTTCTGTCAAATCATCGAGGGTGGATAGGTGCTGTTCAAGAGCAAGAAGTGAACGATGCAACCTTACCACCTGTTTCTCAAGGAATTCTGCATCTCGATTCGCCTCTCTGAGATCTTTACGAGCCTTGAATGGCCGATGATTCCAGAGGAAGTGTCGGACACGGATAGAACGCTGTGTTAATTGCTCAAGGAAGCGAGACGAGGCATCCCCCTCTGCACCTGAATCACCAAATGGATTGTTTCCCATCATTCTTCTTCACCCCCATCATCACCAAACACTTCAGGAGAAGGAGGTGGAGGAGCTGATGTACGGGCCGCTGAGCGACTCTCAAGAATGCCACGGATTCGCTGCGTCCTGAGATCCAAGGCAGCAAGTTGATTGTGAAGGACTCCGTAGGTCCTATCTAGCATGTTGATAGCCATTATGACCATCATTGAAACCAGAATAAGGTAACCTAAACTGGAGCCAAGATTTAGGGCAGTCATATCTACAGTGAGGCTCGGATCAAGCATCATCACAAGGACGAACAGCATTGGAGCACCTAGAAGAATCCATGAAATCTCACGCCGTGTATTCATCAACTCATCTTCATGCGAAGACAGTGCGGAGCGCTCACCAAGCATCGCCTTTCTACGGTCATCATGGATTGCTTGTAATTCCCCTGAACCAATCCATGCAAGAGCGAACATCCAGAGAACGGAAAGAGCGACACTGATTAGACCGATCTCTGGAACAATACTGGTATGAGATAGAAGACCAAGTCCAACCATCGCCAGATATCCTGAACCGAATAAAGCTCGCTCATCATCATCCAAGCCCCTTCGGAACAAGAAAAGGGATAGGAGGAGAGCGAGGATACAGCCAAGCAAACTCGGGAGGAAACCTGGACTCCAAGACTCGATTTGGAGCGATTCAACCCTCACATCATTGTCCATGTCGTTCCCATATACCTCATCAACCAGAGTTAATCGGAAAGTACAATCGAATGAATCGACATTCTTGTACCAAGGAAGAGATGCCGCTTCAATTCCCCATGTAACTTCAACAGATTCCTGAATCCCCAAGGGAGGGATTAAATTCGAATCAGACCCATTGATTATCACGTCGCCATTACAGGATATGGAAAGGATACTATTCATCGGAAGAATTGCAGTTCCAGAATTCGTGACGTTGACTACGAGATTAGTCGAAGTGCCCTCTACAAGATTGCCGGATTCAAACCTAACATCAAGAATCTGGGGGTCAGCATAAGAATCCATACGGATCTTAACAATGAATGATGTGACTCCATTAATGCCTAAAGGCGGCTCATCGAGATTGTGTAATTCAAACCGTAGGTCCCAACCATCACCTGGCGCGATAGACGTGGGGCTAGGCATACTAACCCTAAGATCGAAGGAGTTCAGAGAGTAGGGAGATGCATCGCCAAGAGATATTACGGCACCTGGCACGAGGGACGTCTGATTGGAACCGAGGCTAAAGTCCCAGATAGTGCTAGGGTAGAGGCTTGAATTGAGAAGGCGGACCCCTTCCACATATCTTACCTCATAGGTGTTTGATGAAAGTGTACCTGTCTGAGTAAGATCAGGGACATGCATCCAATCAATTGTTAGAGTCTTGACTGGCCCATCCGAATTCTGGAGGGTGACTTGGTCATCAGTCTGCACCCTCTCAACAATCAATGGTGTGGTCCAATTGGCTTCCCCGCCAACATCTCCTTGCGGAATGAATCGCAATGTAATTCCACCAGTTTCCTTGTTCCAATGACGGTCATCGGTAGGCCTCATGGTCATGTTAATCCAAGTCTGTTCACCTTGCTCGAGAGAAAGGCTGCTAGGACAAGTAGGAGGAGTCCACCTATCTACACTTGAGGAATCCAATGTACACGTCACTGAAAGTGTAACTGCATCATTTCCTGCATTCTTGATATGGTAGCCTACATCACGATCCTGATTGGGCAGACTCGCAATTCGTTCGGGTGAATCAAGGAAAACAAGCTGGAACACTGGCTTGATGGTCACGGTGATATTGAACGAACCCACAACGATGTTGTCGCTCGTATTTAGAGCAATAATGGGTATTTCATAGACTGCTCCTGCCATCGGTACTTCTTCCGAAGTCAAAGCCGGAACTGTGAGGGAAATCTCTAGATCCGATATGACTGATGTTGGTTCAATGTCAAATGTCGTGGTAGTCTGTGTCCATCCAAGGGGTGTATCAAAACTCAAGTTACCAATCTCTCGGAGATTGCCAAGATTCTCTGCTTCTACCTGCAAAGTTACGACCTCACCAGGGATTGCTTCCAAGTTATCCGTAGTACTCAGATCTATCCGATGAATTTGTTGAATCTGGACTTCCACATCAGTGCGATCATACTCTAATCCATCTCGAAGGAGGATGATATCAAACGAATAAGTCCCATCGGCCCGAGCCGAGTTAAGAGCTGTGACGGTTACCTCTTGGGTAACATTTGCTCCAGGAGGGACCGTAACACTCTGGAGTGGAGAAACAGTGAAGTCGGTTCCTCCAACAAAGGACCCTGTATCGAGATCGAACGTTTGCTCAGAATTGCCCATATTTCTAATTTGGAATACTGCAGTCTGTGTACGACTATCTAGAATTGGAATCTCGATGTTAATCGAATCTGGCTCTAACAATCCATCAATGACTTCATCGAGGACAAAACGTGCAGAACCATTGTCCATAAGTCGGCCTTCGTCATCGTATACTTTCACATCAACAAGGTGGACCTCGTCTGCACGGGCATTGAGTGGCGGAGTTGCTCTAACGGTAATGTCCACCCCTACGGTGAATCCACTAGGGAACGTCGCGACCTGAGGTGCCAGATTCGTAACCGAGTTGTCTACAAGAATTAGGTCCCAACCCTCAATCTCTTCCATTTCCAAAGTAAAGTTAGCAAGTGCATTACCAACATTAGATAGACGCAAAGTAGCATTACTCTGCACCCCTGGAGAGCCTGGAATTATCGGGCTGTCCTCAAGATTCGCAGCGATTAAATCGCCGATATAAACTGAAAATATTTCCGAGGTATCTGGTGAGGTAATTCCTGTAAGACCCGACAAAGAAGTTGAGGCAGTGATGGTGAAGTTGAGCACTCCAAACGCTGGAAGATGGGATGTTGGCCCAAGAACACTAATGACGACATTTGCAGATTCACCTAACTGAAGATTAAGTGACTCGGGCGCAGCAGTCGCATCCCAACGAGTTACCTCTGACAAACCATAGGATGCACTATCCTCTGACGTAAAGGACGTAGGTAGTGCTGTGAGATCTACGACTGCCATTCCCGGACTCCCTGCAGGGAAGTTGCTTAGTAGAGATACTTCGACATCTAGGGCCTTGGCCATATTACCCAATTCAAGATCACTTGTGCTGTAATACAAATCACCGTAAGGCACCATGGTCACGCTCACAGATGCGCGAACCTCGATATCAGTGATGTTACTGGCGACAAGAGCAACATCGCCTTGCATCGGAGTAGAAGTTACTCGGAGAGTCAATCGACTACCTGCGGAATTACGATGATCGGGGTCCAATGGATCAGAAATCGATGGGGGTGTGATTTCGATAGTAACAGCTCGAGTCTCGCCCGGCGACACTAAATCCGTTACCTCGGGAGAAACTGTAACGGTCCAATCAATAGGGACCTCCTGAAGGCCAGCGTCGATTTGGAAATGAGCAGGAGAAGTTCCAGTATTCTCAAGCGTGTAGAAAACGGATGTAGGAGCACCTGGGTCGACGTAAACTACGGAACCGTTACTCTGCAAATCGGAGGAAAATAAATCTCCAGCCATCACAGATGCACGCGCTGTTACAATCTCTCCAGTATTGCCACTCTCAGCAGTGACTGTGATGGTATCTACATCAGACCTTGATGCATTGAAAGGAACGTCGAGAGGGACAGTAATCGCCTGACCTTCTCCAGCAGCAACAACCACGGTACCTCCATTAATCGGAGAGACGTTGCTTGAGTCCATCCAATCAGGGTCTTGGACATCGGTGTAAGTAATCAAAAAGGTGTCACTGACACCCCCGATATTTTGCAAAAGGAAGAGTAGGGTGGTCCCACTACCCGGAGCTACAGAGATATTGTTCGGCGCAGATAGGGTAGCCACAGCATCAGTGAATGTCACATCACGAGGAGTGATGACCTCGGTATGGTTAGGGCCTGAAGAAGACCATATGTCGATGGTGCCCCCAAGAGAATATGTTCCAAGGAGGCCTGTGGCATCCACTGAGAGGTTGACTGAAGATAGACCTGCTGTAGAGGCAAGAGAACCTGCTGGAGCTATAGTTTGACTGGAATCGATATCAATAGAGGCCCCCCCAGCCGAAGGAGTAAGAGTGAGAGATGCTTCTGCAGTCAGATTCAGATTGCCTGTATTCGTAAATACCCAGTTTCCAACCCATGGTGCTGAAGCAAGAGTCGAACTATCCGATGGAATCGTATTAGATACAGCGAGATGCGCAGAGCTTGATGATATCGTGAGCAATGGTAGATCCATTTGATTATTTGAGGGCTCAGAATCACCGCTTGCAGAGACAATAGCAGTGACTGCAGAATTTCCATTCATCTTCGTATACTCTAGAAGATGGACTTCCGCCCCACCGGCGGGAACAGAAATTGACTTCAGAGACCCAAGAACGGCGGTCTGTGATGAGAAATCAGGGCCTTCAAGTAACTCAATTGTACCAGTGGCAAGACTAGTTCCTGAATTCGTAATTCGAACTCTGATTACATGGTCACCCGGGGCAAGAGTTGGCGTGCCGCCAATATTTGCTGAAGGTGAAATAACCTCCATTTGATCGATGGCGACATCCAGAGAGCGTCCAGAGGTATACGCTGCATCCTCAACGAGCGACATAGACACCGGTGTGATAACACTGACAATGAGAAGTGTCACTAAAAACAGAACAGGTGAACGATCTCGAATCATTGTGAATCGCCTCCCGATGGACCTTGGATTCTAATTGACTTGCCCTGACTTCGATAGAGAGCGATGAGTTTGTCGATTAAGCGGTCATGTTCCTCCTGCGTCAGGCCAAGTTTCCTTCGCTCATCCCAGAGAAGCATCTGCTCCGTTCGAGTCAAGAGGCCGTCCTTCAGATAGATTTCAAGAGTCCTACGATATGTGTCACGGTCACTGATGGCGTAAACAAGACCAGACGCGTCAATCATGTCAGCTCGGTTCTGAATTTGATTACCGAGTTGATTCGCCTCCTCATAGGTGATGTTTCGTGCATCGACCTCATTCTGGATTTCATTGGCAATACCCTGCAAATCTGGAATTGTACGAGATTTCTGAATACGGCGTAGGAAACGACGTGCTTTCCTACCCACTCGTACAGTCATGGCATGGCCTCCGCTAGGCGTTCAACAGTTCCGAAAGGATATGAATCAACCGCACAAAAATGGTTCACTCAGAGGTCGAAGTCACCCGAAACGAAGACATACCTCGCCGTGTTGTATCAACTCCGATGGACCCTATCAGCGCCACGGTTCTGGCAACGCTGGGCATAGGGTCCGCCCAAGGCGTCTACAGAATTCTGCGTGGAGACGCGAGGCGAGCAATGCTACCCTCCATGGCCTCAATCCCTGCTCCAGACATAGACCGGACCCTTAGACGAACCAGGGGGGGACTCAACCGTGATGTCACACTAAGCGCAGCCCCTGTAATGAAAGCCCCCGAACCTGTCGAGGAACCAGAGCCTGAGCCTGAGCCTGTCCAGGAACCAGAGCCAGAGCCCGCCGACGAACCCGAGTCTGAACCTATCGACCTACCTCCAGCTCCTGATTTGGGAGATGAAGAAGACGTGATTGGCGAGGAGGTAGAGGAAGTGCAAGAGGACCTCTTTGCAGAACGCCTTGGACGCGAAGGCGCAAAAACCGGTGAAGTCCAGGTAAGTTTGATTTGGTTCAACAAGAACGATCTCGACCTCTCAGTGGTCTGCCCATCCGGGGAACGAATTTCCTTTGACAATAAAATCTCAAACTGTGGCGGGCGTCTCGATATCGACATGAACGAGAGTGGTAAGTCAGATGAGCCGGTAGAGAATGTATTCTGGGAGAAGGATGCTCCCAAGGGGCGCTATCGCGTATTTGTTGAACACTTCGAGAAGCATGATTCAACCGATGTAACAGAATTCAGTATCCTCGTTACTGTAGATGGAGAGCCACGCGAATTCAAAGGCCAAATCAGTAACAAGGATCCACCCCAAGAAGTCTGCTTCTTCGATGTCGATTGATTCTGTTTTCAAAAAACGGAACAATAATTCGTTTTTCAACCATTAATGATTCAATTTGAAATATTATTTTAATTTTACAAATCATTGATGCATTTAGTAATTCGTTATTCATTCAATTTATTCAATATATGAAATATAAATCAATATTACAGAATGAGTTAATAATGAATTACTAGAGGACGAATCGTGGTCGAATTCAAGCTCGAAGTTGACGAATCTGTTGCGATTCGATGGATGCAACAGGCAATCGCATCAGGAAAGAGTGTGGAAGATTGGCTAATTGAATGCGCAAATCAATCGGATACTACAACGCATAGTCCAGACATTGGATACACACATTCAGCAAAGCCAACGATTCCAGAAGACGCTAGTTCGGGATTGAAGGGGTTAGCTGATAGGGCATGGAATAGAAGAGCGCGTGCAGCGGACGCTTTGCTAGAATCACAATTTGGCGATAGGGAAACTCTCCAACTCACATCAATACGTTCCGATGCCCCCACTGGCCCAAACATAGGCCGCCTAGAAGATGAACTCCTACCCCATGGCCTTCTCCGCCTACTACCATTGAAGCACACGCTGAGATTAATTTGGACCATGACTGGAGCAAGAAATGATTCAGTTCCAGATGGAGAATTACGAGAGGTAGTATCGAATATGCTAGAACTCAATGGAGAGCGCCTCTCAAGAGAGGATGACCGTGACGGCAGAGGACGGGGCGAACGACTCTCTACAGGATTCAGTCACCTTGATGACACAGCACGAAAACGCACTATATCATGGATTATCGGTAGTGGACAAGGAACTTCAAAGAGATCCGCTATGGAGATTGTTGGTTGGACTACAAAGGATGCTGTTGGACACCGTTTAACTCCACATGGTCTTGATTTAGCAAGACTACCAAACCCAGTGATCGATCGGGAAGAGGGGCATCGAGGAGCATTTAGCACTCTTGAGAGGGGGCTAATCCTTGCTTCAATTAGCCATCGTCTACCATTAGAATGGAAGATTATGAGGACACTTATCGATGGAATGCGCAATGGACCCGTAGGAAACGAACGGTTGGATTCCCGAATGGTAAGGAGATTTGGAGATTCAACCGATTACGGATGGTCCGATTCCACACTTCAAATTCGAAGGGTTGCGGCAGTCACTCGTATGTGTGAATTAGGACTTGTGGTTCGGCAACGTGATGGAAGGAAATCTGTGACACGTCTAGTAGAAAATGTAGATGAGATTCTTCGACATTCAGAATCCGATCTTGAATGAAGCAAACCAAGCATTGATGCCATCGATACTCCCGCGTCAGACCATGTTATCTGAGGGAGATACTGCACCAGACTTCACCGCAATAATACAAGATGGGAGTTCTTTCAACCTCCAAACAGCACTCAAAGATTCAGGCGTCATACTCTACTTCTATCCTAAAGACAGCACGCCAGGATGCACTACACAAGCTTGTGATTTCCGAGATGCAAAGGATACATTCGGTAGCGCGGGTTGGAGAGTTATAGGCGTCTCACGCGATTCAGAAGCGAGTCATCAAAGATTCATTGATGCACAGAGTCTGAATTTTGATTTAATTGTGGATAATGATACCTCATTACACGAACTCTATGGCGCATGGGGCGAAAAAACGAACTATGGGAGAACCTACATGGGAGCAATCCGTTCCACATTTGTCATCTCTCAAGATGGAAAAATCCTGTGGGCAGGTCGAAATGTGCGAGCGAAAGGTCACGTCGAACGTGTCCTAAAGGAACTCGATTTGGAGTGAGTGTATACCCATGGATGAGGACGCCAAGGAGCACGTTCTCCGTTTCCTTCGCCGTTGCGTCACTTATGCTGACGAATCAATTCAACGAAAGAAAGAACGTGGGGAAAAGGACGAAGTTATCGCCCAATGGGAGACATATCGTGAATTCACGGCCTATGCGGCATCCGAAGTTCAACGCGGTGATCTGAATGATTGGTTTGGGTCGACAAAGGGCGCATCAAATCTGGATTTAACTGGTGAGGTACACCAACTAAATCCTGACTTATTCGACCATAAAGAACGAAGTGCTTGGCTTGGAGCCATAGTCGCACCCCGGCCACTACATCTCGTATCCACGATTTCGAAAGATGGCGTTAGGAACATAGCCCCAATGTCATCTATCTCTGTCGTATCAAACTCACCCCCTCTAATCGGTATGAGTCTCTCCAAGGACAGAAAGGGAAGAAGTCGAGATACACTACAGAATCTCATTGAAACAAAGAGAGCTACGCTTTCCGTAATGCCCCCCCATATGGATATTGTTCGATGGATAGAAGACAGTGCACAGCCTTTACCCAGTGACCAATCAGAATGGATGAATCATGCTGCGATTGCCAGCGAGGATTGGCCGGATGCTCCAGCGGCCTCTTTGGTTGCACTTCAAACAACCCTCGTTGCTCACCTCCCACTCCCTGAAGGTGCAGTTGCAGAATGGGTCGTTCTACGAGTAGATGGGATTCTGAGTCCTACTCTTGACCGTGATCAACTCGAAAAGCAGTCAATCCTCACGATGTTGACAGACGCCGAAGTGGGTGACACTCGAACCTCAGACACTTGGCGTCACAGAATCGAGCGCCCAGATTAGATTGGTTCAGACTCTAATCCCAGAATATGACGATCAATATCTACAGATACTCCTGTTCCGGGCATCAGAATTAGGTCCTCATCAGCATCGAGAACGAATGCATTGAGCCCTTGGTCTTGGGCAATCTCGAGCAAACGGCGCCTGCAAGCGCCCTTCTGTGCCTCCATATGAGCGAGCATGCGCAAATCAACAATGACTACATCACCTTGCAGAAGATGTTCGGCAATCTTTCGGTGAGGGATTGAATGCCGATCATCAGGAACAATATATCTGAGGAAACGAGAGATGTCCGCGGCATCCTCACGACGTGCCCATTCCACTTCACCTAGGTCTTCAAATCCAGGAGAATCCGATTTGGGGACTGTAGTAGGACCAACCGGCGGAGGGGTTCGAACCGTCTGTTCCTCCGCTTCAATTCGACTAGAAGGTGGCTGGGGGAGGCCAAGGAGACGGAATATGTTCACCATAGAATCACAAATCAAAATCTAGAATGTCGGCCCCTTGAGACGAGGAAGGGGTATACTCCGGAACGGGCTCTGGAGAGGTAGGTTGAACTTCAGTCGGAGACGGCGCAAATGGATCTACAGTAGGAGTAGGCTCCGAAATAACTGGAGAACTCACAGCAGGAGCATAGGGGTTAGCCGGCTGCTGAATCGGGGTACTCTGGGTTGTAGCCTGACGATCAAGCCACTCCTGGCCGAAATGCTCCCACTGCTCCATCGTCCAACCCTGAGGAAGCCCCTGATCAGGGATTGGGGGGCCACTAGGTGCCCCGGGCTCTGCAAAGGCATGCGTAGGAGGAGGTGCCTGAGGTGAAGGAGCGGAGCCAATTCCTGTCGCAAACGAATCATAACCAAATGCAGAATCATTTACGCGTGGCCCTCGACGCATGAAGCCTATTCCGATGAGTATCAACAAGAGGAAGAGAACTGCCCCCAATGCAATAACAACCGTTCCCGATCCCGAATTAAATCCAATATCGATTACTCCAAGGAGACTAGTATCCTCAACTATAATCTGGAGGTCAACTACGTCCTCTTCGGCCTCATCCACCGCTGTCAATCGAACGATGTATGTTCCAGGCTCATCGAATATATGAGTGACATTGAACCCTTCATCTTGGATATCATTGGCAGGGAAACCATCGTCATCAAAATCCACTGCAGTGTTGAAATCCCAACGATAACGAAGCCGGAATATATCTAGAGATGAATCGTTAGTTCCTTCTGCTGAGAACTCAATTGCGTCCCCCACTGCATAAGGACCAGGTGTGACGATATTAGCCACAGCACGTGGCTTAACATTGCGAACAGTGATGTTAACCATCTCAAATACACGTTCACCGTCGTCATCAGTCACATGAAAGACAACCATGGAGGGAGCCGTAGCGGCATCAGGCCAAGACCACGCAAGATCCGCTCCTTCAACATCACAATCGTCTTCTGCAGAACCCTGAGAATCAGAGTTCATCGAAGGATTCACGTCCCAACAAGCGTGTAAGGTATCAATATCAGAGGCAGTATCATGGTATTCACCTGTAATTCTCAGAACCTGGTCCTCAGCGACAGGTAGTAACGAGCCAAACGGTTCAATCTCAGGTGGTACATTCTGAACCATCAGCCAACCATTAGCACGACGGGTTCGAAGTCCATCATCATCGATGGCTTCCATTGCAATGACATGCATGCCATGGGTATCGTAGGCATGAGTGAAATCTGAGGAGGCCCCCTCATTCTCTTGAAGCACAGACCAAGTCGCATTCTCCTCCACATCGGGCCACCACTCATAGGATAGAGTATCCAAATCATTCACAGAATCTTCAGCCATCCCGGTGAACGTAATCGGATCATCTTCGTTTACATGCCAAACCATCTGGGAGTCCATCTGAAGTTCTGTGCCATTAGCAGATGTAGCCATAATAGTCGAATTCCAAGGTGCAATATTGGTCACTTGCACCGAATGCTCGGCCATAGTGATGGCTCCATCATCATCTGTTGCAGTTGCCTGAATCGTATATGTCCCTTCAACCATAGGAGTCACAGTACATACCTGAGTCACTTTTCCTTCTTCACAATCAGCTGCCCATAGGAAATCCACAGGAGCTTCTGGATTCATTGTATCGATATCGCTATGCTGGAACGCATCAAAAGTAACCCTACCCATCACTTCTACCGTGTCAGTATTCGATGAAAGAACCAATTCTGGAGCGCGATTCAACACCTCAACAGTCATATTCGTGTAACTAAAATCGCCCTCATCATCGGTAATGAAAAACTCCACAAGATATTCGCCTTCGTCGGTCCAATACCATTCTTGCACACAATCGTCAGATGTATCAGTGTAAATGTAACTAGAAACAATGCCATCATTTGGATCATCATCATTATCATCAATCGCAAGTGGATCATGGATTCTGAACAAACACAGCATCTCAGAAGCACCATCTGGATCAAATGAACCAGAAGCATCCAATTGCACATCTGTGAATGTGTAGAAACTGCTCATCTCCGCTAATTCCGCTATTGGAAGCCTACCAATGAATACTGAAAACTGACCAACATTGTTGCTTCTGTCCGGATCAGATACAACTGTCTCATCTGGGTCTACTTCAAACTGCAAAACAACATCACCAATGGCCTGATCAGTTGGAACCGTCCATTCTACAGCGACTTGAATCTCTCCGAGTGCAGGTAGAGATGGAACAGAAACACGGTTCGATGAGCCGCTTGGAGACATAATCTCAAAATCTGTAGCAGGTGCACTTAAAATTCCAAGATTTCGGACCGGGATGGAAAATTCAAGGGTGTCTCCAGGCACTGCATTAACACCGCCGGAGGTATCAATCTGCTCCGTCACAGCATCTCGAGTACGTGTCACAGAAACGCCATTAGACAATGTTGCTAAATCGACTTCTACAAGATTCGTATCAAGAATGATACTACTTACCCCAACAGCATCCGATGCTGCGATGTAACCTACAAGTCCGTGGCTCGCATAATCTGAATCAGATGGCGATGGATCGGTCATATTACCTGTATCAAAAGTCACGTAAGCGCTTCCATTACTTGCTGTAGTAAGCGAACGATAGTCACCCGTGGATTCATACCTGAATTGAACTGCCTGATTGCCCATTGGCGAACCTGTTGACGGGTCAGAGACGTTCACCCACGCTCCAAGATAGGAATCCAAAGGCCACGCTGGGAATTCGGTATCCACAGTAATAATTGGATTACGGATTGCAGCAGTGTAAGTCATGAGCTTGAAATCAATCTCGACACCAAGATCCAAAGTCTGATGCCACCATGCCTCAGCCTTCGCATTTGGACAGTACCAACGGTAACCTGTCACATCACCACTTGTTGCATTAAACGATGTTGCATTCAATGAAACAGCGCATCCCGAATATTGGACACCGGGATTACCAACTGTAGTGACGCCATGCATCTCACGAGATTGGTCAGAGGAATCCTCAGGAAGTTCAAACAGATTGTCGTAAACGGTTCCAGACCAAGTTGTATCCGTAGTCACTGTTGAATTCCAATATTCGCCTACAGCCATCGGGAAATCGTAGTACTCCTTCGGAGGAGCATAATCTGTACCGATGGTGATATCTGCGAGATCTAGATTTGAGCCTACAACAAGGTTTGCTGGGAAACCAATGTTTCGCAAATCGACATTCAGGCTCATGTCCATGGTAATCTGACCAAGATCGGATGCCCTTACAACTTCATCAGAAGAGTATATGACACGGAGATCGCCAGTAATCGTGACTCCAGAAGCAACGAGTCTGACCCCGTTATACTGGAAAGTACCCGACTGCTCAACGATGTAAACGATGGTTGACTGGTTCTCAACCATCTGAGTTGTGATATCGGTGACTTGACGAGTCATCGTGCCCCGAAGTGTGCCAATTTGAGACCCGGGGGCACCAGATGCAATGAGTTGTTGAACATCAAAGAAGGAATCGTAAGTCCAAGTATCGCCAATAGCCCACTCCGGAACATCAACGACCCCTTGGCCTGACCGAATACCGGTCACGTAGAGGCTATCTTCGACCTCATCCAAAGGCTGAGGAGGGCTCCAAGCGATGAGGGTGGTTGATGCTACGAAGATACTCACTAAGAGGAGCGAGCGAGCGACACCCGTCGATGATGATGCACGGACCATGCACCAACAGCCTCGCGGCTGTGTATCAAACATGCGCCTCTACAGAAGTTGTGTTCAATCTTCGTAAAGTAGGTCTGCGAGCTCGTCCTTGATGAACTCAATCGCTTCAAGAATCTCATCCTTATGACGAGCTCCTGTAATCACCATCTTACCACTTCCGAAGATTAGGCAAACGACCTTGGGGTAGTCAATTCGGTAAATCAGACCAGGGAACTGCTCAGGCTCGTACTCGACCCGATCAAAAGGCAAGTGGAAGGTGAGGTGATTGAGGTTCAAATGGCGAGGGAGACCAGCCAAAGGCTCACCTGCCGGGAGTGCTTGGAGCGGAGAATTCTCATCATCCATCTCAACCTCCTCAGGAGTAGGCGCACGCCATCCGCCGGAATTCGAATCCTTGTGACCCGGATCCTTGACGACCTTCATCCGCTGGTCAATATCCTTGGAGAGGGCATCGTAATCCTCAGGGTAGTGGAGTGCATAGGTGGCAACCATGTTCTGGACTTCGATTTTTACATCCGACAAATCCCAAGTCTCAATGTCAGCTGCACGCAAATCGTTAATCATGCGCTCGATACCAGTGTGGATATTCTGCTCGTTCTTACCGCCAGTGCATACGGCGCGGCCCGAACGGAACATGAGAATTGCGAGGCGAGGGTCAGTTACACGATAGACAACACCAGGGAACTGCTCAGGCTCATACTCACAATTTAGTTCAATTGCAATCTCAGGGAGATCGAGTTCCTCGGCTACACGAGTACTCGCAACGACATTCACTACAACAAGACGATCTTCATCACTCATGGAGTTGCGAGTTTATCAACGGTATATAAAGAGAAGTGCGGAACCGTCATGAAGAATTTTATGCGGAATCTTCGATTCTAACCCCTTCCGCCCCCATCGTTGTAACGAAGGCTTCTCCACCGGCAGACCGTATTGCCGCAGCACAAGATTCGGGATCCTGAGTTAATGCAAGGATGCATCCGCCACCACCTGCCCCTGTCATCTTCGCACCGAAACTATGTGGTAAAACGGCTTCAATCAGTACCTCAATCTCTGGAGACGATACTCCAATTTCACGTAAAAGTGCATGACACCTATTCATAGCCTCGCCAATAGAAAATGGGTCTCCTTCCAACATAAGGTGAATCGAATCTTCGGCACAAGCAATGAGGCGATTCATAGATTCACGAAAATCGCTCTCATGCATACGTGCCGCTACACTAGCTACCATTTTCGCCGTGGAAGAACCCTTGCCGGTCGATCCGATAACAAGGGGTATTGATGTCAATTCAGATGAAAGAGATAGTGAATGAATAGCCCAGTGCTGGTCGCCATCTGGGCCAGTCAAATCAACATCCCAGCAGTGTTCAATGCCCTGCCACCGCTCATTGCTGACAACTACAGCACCTCCCAGAGTGACGGTACTTGTGTCCACAGGACTGGCCCTACCACCTTGGGCTTCGGCTTCCGAACTATGTGCTGCCCGAGCAATACTTTCCTTCGAAATAGATTCTGTAGCCAAAAGTGCTCCTATGGATGCACTGAGAGACGCAGAAGAACCAAGGCCTGAAGCGATTGGAATTTCACTCTCAATATGGATATCTTTCGGATTATTCTCTGCCGAAGCCCACCGAATAAGGGACGCAAGATGTGGATTTTTTGACGGGTCCAATGGTTGCCCGTTTAGCATCCACTCATCAGCATCATCTAGTGTCACCTTGGCACGTAAATCGACTGCCACAGCGATGGCGGGGGCACCGTAAAGCACTGCATGTTCACCAAACATGATGGCCTTTGCTGGCGCGGTGGCAACCCTCCTCATCAGGCTGACTTCAAACATAGGGGACTTATCCGTTCCTGAGGCTAGCATCTTAACCTCGTTTTTTGCAAACAAAGGGGAGACATTCAAAGACAGGTTTCAGTTGGTTCGCGATGAGGGTGCACATGAGCGAAGATACTGACTTCGATGTCATCATCATCGGATGCGGAATGGCCGGCATGGCATGTGCCGCACAATTACTCAAGGAAGGAGTGGAAGGTGACCGAATCCTCGTTGTGGATAGGGGCGAACCTATTGGTGGCAAGAATATGTCAGGTGGCATCCTCTGGGGTCGTGAACTCGATGAATTGGAAGACATCTTTCCAAACTGGGAGATGGACAACCCCGGCATTGAACGCTACATCAACCACAAGAAAATTGGATTTCTCTCCGCCGATGATGCATTCATCCTTGAAGGTAAATTTTCCTCTTGGGATGGTGTAGGTGGCACCGTCGAGCCCTCGATGCGCACTGGTTGGAGTGTTCTTCGGACCCGTACCGATGGATGGTTTGCAGAGAAACTGGAAGAAGCAGGGGTGTTCATCATGCCCGGTATCAAAATCGATCAACTCCACATCGAGGATCTCGACCACACATCTTACGACCCTACAGATCTCACCACTCCCTCCGATGATTCAGGAAAAGGAGGTGCGCAGAAGTGGCGCATCGATAACCAGCCAGAAATCGCCGACAAGGTCCGCAACGGGCGTATAGCTGGAATAGTACAAGATGGAGAGGTGATGACTAGCCAGGTCGTCGTAATTGCTGAAGGTAGTAACTCTGTTCTAACTCGATCTTACGGCTTCGATTCGATGATTCACGCACAAGACCGTCACGGCATGCTTCTCGGTGTGAAAGAAGTAATCCACCTTGGTGAGGATGTCATCAATAGCCGATTCGGATGCTTTCCAGGAGATGAAGAGCGACCTCCTAGCGGCCTTGCTATGGAAGGAGCGCTAGCGATATACGATGATATGGCAGAAAAGGCGTGGAAAGAATATCCCGATACTGCCGGTCTAATTCCACGTGCTGGTGGTTGGCTTTACACCAATCGCGATACCCTATCAATCGGTGTCGTAATCCAGTTGGATAGCCTTCCACAGGGAATCCATACCTACGATATGCTCGCCGCCTACAAGGCACATCCAGCAATTGCACCTCTTCTTGAAGGTGGAGAAGTCGTCGAGTATGGCGGCCACCTAGTACCTGAATACGGCTTAGACCGTATGCCGACAAAACTCGTACGTGACGGAGCGGTTGTTATTGGCGATGCTGCTGGATTAGTCTATTCTAATGGTGCAGTTATTCAAGGGCAGAACTACTCTATCCACTCTGGCAAGTTAGCCGCTAAAACTATCGCGAAGTGTATAGCGAATGGCAAAAGCGATGCTACAGGACTACGGCAATACAAGAAGGATCTCGATGCATCTTACGTCATGCGAGATCTAAAGCGGTTCAAGACCACAGCAAAATTCCTTGCTGACGATGCAAACTACACATGGGTTCCGAAGTTCATGGGAACCATGTTCAATCGCGTTGTTCGAGAAATCGGAGAGGAGAAAATCACTGTTGAAAAGCAGGCGTTCAAATTACGTAAAGAGATGCGGCGTGCAGACAAGAAAACAAAGAAAGGTATGGGTTTGATGAATCTCATAAGACTCGGCCTTATGGGAAGAAAACTCTGAGGTGAACAAGATGGCAGACAAGGTGAAAATCGGATTGTTCGAGTATGATGTGAAGAATGGCTTGGGACTAATTGCCTACAATGTGGATGAACATGAACACGCACATATCGTCGTTGAAACTTCGAAATGCAATGACTGCAGCCACATGATGTGTGTCTGGGGTTGCCCTGCACAATGCTACAACTTCAGAGACCAGGGGTTGGATGAGATGAAGTTCCAGTATGAGGACTGTGTCGAATGCGGAACTTGTTTCATCATGTGTGATCAGGGAGCTGTCTCTTGGAATCATCCCCGTGGTGGTTTCGGGATAACATACGCTTACGGTTGAAGGAAGGGTGCATATGTCGTACAAAATGTTTGGAATAGAAATGCCACTAATGTCGATAATCGTCGGCGGAATACTCTCCGCTTGGGGAGTTGCAGCGTACGTAATTTCCGATATGGCTAGTGCAACAGCCTTGATCCCTACTTTCATGGGCACACCAATAGCAGTAATGGGATCAGCCGCCGCACAGATGCCCTCTCGTCGAAAACTGTTCATGCACATCGCTGTGGTCTTTGGGCTACTGTGCGCCTTAGGTGGGCTGCGATTGCCGATGATACTGATGGATGGTGATTCCTCTGGAATCTTGATCATATCTCATGCGCTACTACTAGTCCTTGGTGGGATCTACACTTTCGCTTGTGTCCAATCTTTCCGTTGGGCCCGGCAGAACGCTGAAACAAACGCTGAATGATCAAAGGTTCTGTTCCTCAATCCATTCCACTGTATCGATAATCGTCTTCTCAAAAGGAATTGGTTCCCATCCAAGAGCGCGGGCTTTGCTCGTATCTACCCAAGAATCACCGCTTTTGATAGAGCGAACAATTCGGTAGTTTAGTGTGGATTTTAGCCCCAAAGAGCCCTTCATCATGTCTAACGTAGCCCATAGGTAAACGACAAACCATGGAACTTGGATTCGAGGAGGACGAGATCGAGGCACTGCCGATTTGAATCGCCGCCCTATCTCCGACATCTTTCCGTGTTCACCAGATACGATATGGCGTCCAGAAGCTGAATCATTTTCAAACACCAAACGATGAATTATGGCAACATCGCGAACATCAACGATTGCAAAACTGGATTTAGGTGCCGCCGGGAATCCACCTTTCAGCAGGCTTCTGGCGACATGAGTTGAGGGAGTATGACGAGCAAAATGAGGACCCCATACCATTGTTGGATTTACAACCCGAAGGTCCATTCCAGTCTCATCAGCTACCTTCCAAGCAAGTCGTTCGGCCTCTGTCTTTGCACGTGTATAGGGTAGAGTTGCATCCTGATTCCAATCATCCTCCGTCTTTGGTCGACCCTC
>JAZADD010000006.1:0-11926 GCA_036124005.1 Thermoplasmatota archaeon | reverse complement strand
TCGATGGACCAATCGTGGCCCATGATGAGGATATGACTGAACCTGTCGAGACTCTTTCCTGATTCATTGCTTAGGAAATCTTCAGGCATCGAGTGAATTCTTTCGATAGCGTTTGGATGCATCTTTTTGTCAACAAATTCTGCTCGTGCATCCATAATCGAAAATTTCCAATCGAGTATTTCTGCCATTTTCCCTATTGCGACAGCACAATGTCCTCCTCCTGCAAGTAGGATGTGTGGAGGAGCATCCAATACTTCGCTGACGATAGTTACGATACCGCCACAAAGACTGTTCAATGCGGTCAAATCCGAATCCCTATCTGTCTTCTCAAGTGCTTCCTTCCTTAGTTGGAATCGTTCAATTCCTGGAATTGCTTCTCCGTTGAGGACATCTTGGAGGTGATCAATGACCATCATCTCTAGACCGGCGCCGCCTACAGTACCGTGTTGTTCACCATTCAATGAAATTGCAATTTTAGCGCCGACCTTACCTGGAACTGAGCCCTGAGATTCAACTACGCTTGCTATTGCAACACGATTTCCTGCATCTAACTGGCTGAGTGCCCAGGCCAGTGTCGATGCAGTCATGGCATGGGCATTGGGTGATTTGGTTTGAGTTTGAGGGCAAAGTTAGCCTTGGCTAACATTCATGTTTCGGCGATAATCATCGAGGTACATGGTCACCTCATCGGAGATCATCGATCTGCTTCTCCGCTCGATGCGAGATGCCTTCCTTGCCGTTACAGTATTCGTTGCGGCGATGGTGTTGTTATTCAGTTGGTTACAATACGCTACTGCAGGCCGTTTCGTAGATTGGATTCGTGCAAATCGCAGGCTTCAACCAGTGATTGGCGCCATTATGGGCATTACTCCGGGATGTGGCGGAGCCATCGTGATGATGCCTCTTTATGCACGCGGTTACGTCACTTACGGTACTGTCATATCGACACTCATAGCTACGCTTGGTGATGCAGCATTCGTCTTGATTGGGGGTGCGATTGCTAATCCTTCACTAATTGGCCCTGTAGTCATGGTCCACGTAATCTCTCTTGTTGTAGGCATAATCTGGGGTCTTGGCGTTGATGCTGTTGGTATCACACCGTCCTCACCTTTGGGCCGATTCGGGTCTAATGCCCCAGTTTCATCTCTTCCTGATAACGATCCAATCGAGGATTTCGATGTCAGAGATGATTTGCCACGTGAAGAGCCAGAGGGTTTTGCGTACAAGGTTGTTCATCAGGGGTATCTTGCATGGTGGGCAGTTACCGGTATCGGACTAATTTTTGCCATCTTGTTACTTGTTTGGGGGGCGACTGGAGGTGGTCCAGAACTTGACCTTGAAGATGGAAGACTGAATCTTAATCCATTCACTCTTGGTGGTTTTGTATCTTGGATTGGTCTACTAGGGACTATCCTATCAATTGCAATCTTTACAGCACAGCGTTCGTTTTTCCGTGACGATAGTGAAGCTAGTATCGGAGATAAGTTGGAGTCAATGCGTGAAACCACTATACATGCGGCTCAAGAGACATCTTTCGTAACATTCTGGGTAGTGATTGCATACCTTGTGTTTGAGTTCTCGATGCTTCTAGGGGGCGTTGATGAAACGCGTCTTGCTGCTTATGGTGCTGGTATAGGAGCCATCTTTGTTGCGGCTGCAGTTGGCCTAATTCCTGGATGTGGCCCCCAGATTATCGTGATGACGAGTTACATCGAAGGTATTCTTGGGTTCCCTGGCTTAGTTTCGAATGCTATATCGCAGGACGGAGACGCACTCTTTCCGTTGTTGGTTCGTCACCGGGCAGCCTCGCTTTGGGCGACTCTTCACACAGCTTTGCCTGCGATTCTGACAGGATTAATCCTCTTTGCAATGGGATAGAATCAGTATCCGTTCCTTTGAAGAAGATGGATGCTTCCTTCACGGTTGATGGACACCTGTGTCGAATCTTCGTCTCGTGTCGTCGCCACGTCTACCTTTGTCAATATCGCAGGGTACCGTTTCATCGATTTCGATGACTGGAAGGAATGGCGTGCTCCCTTACAGGAATTATGTCATGATCATGGAATCAAGGGAACAGTCCTCTTGAGTGAAAATGGAATCAATTTCTTTCTCGCTGGGAGTGAATCAGCCGTCAAGGAGTACATTCGTTTCATCGAAAAGGATGAACGCTTTCGTGATATCCCGTTGAAGGTTAGCCACAGCACCTACCAGCCTTTCCGTCGTATGCTTGTCAAACTGAAGAAGGAAATTATTTCACTTGGTTTGGATGAAATCAGGCCGGCCGTATCGACTGGTGACCGTATTTCGCCCACTGAATTTAAGCAAATGTTGGATAATGGCGAAGAAGTTGTAATTCTCGATACACGGAATGACTACGAAACTCGTGTTGGGAAGTTTGAGAACGCAGTGGAACTTGACATCACAACCTTCCGTCAATTTCCAGAGGCGGCTAACGAACTTCCTGAAGAGTATCGGAATAAGACGGTCGTCATGTATTGTACTGGAGGAATTCGATGTGAGAAAGCTTCTGCAGTCATGATCAACCAAGGATTCAGTGACGTTAGACAGTTGGACGGTGGAATTCTCGGCTATTTCGAAGAATGTGGCGGCGCCCATTGGGAGGGCGACTGCTTCGTATTCGATCAGCGCGTTTCCTTGAGAGATGATTTAGAAGAAGGCGATTTCGTCTTGTGTTTTAACTGCCGAAATCCACTCTCATTAGAAGAACAACAATCAGAACAGTATGTTATCGAGAAACATTGTCCATACTGTATCGAGGGATTAGTGGAGTGAATTACTATGCGAATCCAAATTTTCCCTCAGAGGGCATTTTTCCTCACTTTGATTCTGGTTTTATCATCTCAATTAGTTATGTACTCTGGTGAGGAAATCAACCCTCTTGAGTCAATTGTTAGTGGGCAATATTCTCCGGTTTCGGATCAACAAGCATGGGAGTGGGCTATTGGAGGTGGATCAAGTTATGATGACGCCGTTAAAGACATGATAGTCCTTCCAAATGGGGAGGTTTACCTTGCAGGGATATTTCGTTCTTCAATCACTATAGGCACATGTAATGCCAATATGGCAGTGAATTCGAATACGGCTTGGTTTTCGATTTTTGTTGCTAAATTTGCTATAAATGGTTCTTGTTCGTGGATTAATACTGTATCTGGGTTGTCTAATGTGCCCTCTGATTGGGATTTGATGTCAATTACTTCAGATCAAAATGATGACTTATTTATGGTATCTAGAATAGGGCAAGGAGGTACATACCATTTTGGAAATTTATCCCAAGGTCTGAGTTATGGCTTCATTGCCAAATTGAATAATAATGGATCATGGGATTGGGTAACTGAACCTGCGGCTATACCAAATACTGATGCTAGTATTACGGTAGATTCACAAGGGCAGATTTGGACTGCTTGGAGTGACAAAATCGTCAGACATAATTCCATGGGTCAATATCAAAGTGAGTATGATTTCTGTTCTTCATCCTGTATGAAAATTCAGAATTTCTTTTTTGATAATTCAGACGAATTATATGTCAGCGGATACATTGAGGGATATCTTTCCATCACAGTCAATGGTACTAGTGAAAACTACGTCTCACCAACGGATCGTCTCTTTATCATGAAGATAAATTCGTCAGGTGATACTGAATGGTTCTCAACTGCCTCGGCCCCTACCAGTTCTTCGATGATTAACTCAGCAACTATGGATTCTAATGGAGATATTTCCGTGACTGGTTCATTTTATGGATACATGGAATTAGATTCGTCTTCGCTTAGTTCAGGCGGGCAACAGAGAGGCTTCGTAGCTAAACTCAATTCTACGGGTGATTGGCTATGGGGATTGAAGATTGATGGATCAGGCACTGTGATTCCTCATGATGTTGATATTTTCAACAATGTAGGAATATTAGTTACAGGAAAATATAGTGGTATGCTAAATTCAGGCTCAATCTCTCTCAATCAAGCAGCAGGCAACTCAGATGTATTCGTCCTAAGAATTAGTAGTCAAGGAACTCCCCAATGGGGGCTTACAGGCGGAAGTAGCGAGAATGATCATGGATTCAAAATTGGGAGCAGTAATTCTGGCCACACTTACGTAAGTGGCGATATTAACGAAAATTCTGCGTTTGGTAGTAATACCGTTACAGGAGTTACCAGCACAGATTTCTTCCTAGCAAAACTTTCTCCAGATTATGATACAGATGGTGAAAGTGATGTCAAGGATAGTGATGATGATGATGATTTCATTCTTGATGTAATGGATGCATGTAGGTTTTCACCATTGGGTTTCCAATCAGTGGGTTCCTTCGATCATGATGGTGATGGATGTAGGGATTCTGATGAAGATGCAGATGATGATGGAGATGGAGTAGAGGATAATTCTGATTCTTGTGCAAAAGGAATGGTAGGTTGGATTGCAAATCTTACCAATGATATCGATCAAGATGGATGCATGGATTCTTTGGAAGATATGGATGATGATGCAGACGGTTTCGAAGATTATGACGATCTGTGCCCCCGGGATTCAGGGAATTCAACATACGTAATGGAGAAAGGATGTACAGATACTGATGGTGATTCTCGACCGGATATTAGGGATCCATTCCCCTTTGATGACCAAGAATGGAATGATCAGGACTTCGATGGAGTGGGTGATAATGCCGATGCATTTGACACCGATCCAACTCAACATTCAGATGTAGATGGAGATGGTCATGGTGACAATCCGTTTGGTTTCGAGGGCGATTGGTTCCCATCCGATCCCACACGGTGGAAGGATTCTGACCAAGATGGCGTTGCTGACGAAGATGATGCATTCCCGAATGAACCTACACAAGTATTGGATTCCGATGGAGATGGATATGGGGATGATCCATATGGGGAACGAGGGGACGAGTTCCCGGATGATCCGAATGAATGGGCTGATTCAGATGGTGATGGAGTAGGTGACAACGCGGACGCCTTCCCATTCAATCCGTCTCAGCAATTTGATTCTGATGGAGATGGTTTTGGTGACAATCAGCGTGGTAGTTCAGCTGATAGGTTCCCGAATGACCCAACCCAATGGTCCGATATCGATGGTGACGGTTTTGGAGACAATGTGACAGGAAACAATCCTGACATATTCCCAACAGATCCAACTCAGCATTCTGATCGAGATGGGGATGGATACGGAGATGACCTGAGTGGGAGGTTAGCAGATTTGTTCCCCGATAATCCAACTCAATGGGAGGATGCAGATGGAGATGGGTTAGGCGATAATCAATCTGGAACTAATCCTGATTTACATTTATTCGATTTTGATAACGATGGTTACATCGATGCGCTCGACATCCTTCCGATGTTAGCTAGTCCAGGGGATCTAGATGCAGATGGCTGCCCCGATGAAGTAGATGTGTTCGACGATAATCCTAGGGAATGCTATGATTTCGATAATGATACCATAGGCGACAATGAGGACACGGATGACGATGGAGATGGTTGGTCCGATACTGAAGAAGATCGTCTTCGAACTGACCCAAAAGATCCCTTGAGCGTACCAGTGGATTCCTTTGAGGTAGTTATTCCGGGGACATCTGTCGGACTAGGTGCTTGGGATCTAATTGGGATGTTTGGGGGAATCCCACTCTTCCTTTGGCTTGCATTTGGTTTTGTGACTCGCAATTCTAGGACAGCAAGGTTCGAAAATCGACTCAGAGAAGCAAGAACGCGAGATGAGTTAGAGACCATTGCTCTTGATTGGGAGTATGCGATGATGATGCGCCTTATTGGTCCTCATCAAGGCATACGATTGGAACGAATTCGTGTAGAATTAGATGATAACATGGAATCAATGAATCAATCATTGTCCTCACTCAAGTCAGATGGAGATGATCAAACACACCTTGTTGTTGCTGAGATGGAGCAGCAGGGGAAAATGCGTGAATCCAATTTGATGGATTCTGATACCCCAAGTAAAGAAATGACTGGGTCTCAAGGTGATGATGGCTACGAATGGTTAGATCATAATGGCCGCCAGTATTACCGTCAAGTGAACGAACCGGCATCTGATTGGGAAGAATGGAATGCATCCCCTTAGGGGTATTGCATCAGTCGAGTTTAACCGGCGGTCCTACCCGACAAGGGTTTGCGGACCTTAGATTCGACATTTGGAATAGGTATGGGTGATTGATGATGTCATTCACCTCTCTAGGTCTTTCAAAGGAACTTCTGCGGACTCTGGAACAAGAGGGGTATGTCGAACCAACACCTATCCAAGAACTTGCAATTCCTCCTCTCCTCGCAGGTCGTGATGTCCTTGGCGTTGCTCAAACAGGAACTGGTAAGACTGCTGCCTTCGCTTTACCCGTGCTTCAAAGAGTTGCAGATTCAGACCTAGGTGGTCGGAGAAAGATCCGCGCGTTGATTCTCTCGCCCACTCGAGAGCTTGCTGCACAGATTGGTGAACGCTTCTCAGCTTACGGTGCCAATCTTCCTCTCTATCACCATGTGATTTTTGGAGGTGTTAGTCAGAAACCTCAGGTCAAGGCGATTAAACGCGGAATCGATATTCTCACCGCTACTCCGGGGCGCCTTCTAGATCTCATATCTCAAGGCCATATCGACATATCAAATGTCGAATTTTTCGTTCTCGATGAGGCTGATCGAATGTTAGATATGGGTTTCATCCGAGATATCCGAAAGATTCTGAAAATGCTTCCTAAGAATAGGCAGAATCTTCTGTTCAGTGCAACGATGCCACCTTCGATTTCTGATCTTGCAGGTTCATTTCTTCGCGATCCAGTCAGAGTGGAGATAACTCCTGAGGAAGTAGCAGTCGATCGAATTGATCAACATATTCTGTTTGTCAAGAAGTCAAATAAGCAATATCTCCTTACAACTCTAATCAAGGAGAGAAATGTAGACAAGGCAATCGTTTTCACTCGGACAAAGCACGGTGCAAATCGTTTGGTAAGACAACTAGGTCATGCCGATATCGAAGCAGTTGCAATTCATGGAAATAAGAGTCAAGGTGCTAGGACTCGTGCTCTTTCTCAATTCAAAAATGGCGATATACCCATCTTGATTGCTACAGATATTGCAAGCCGTGGTATCGATGTAGAAGGGATATCTCATGTGTTCAATTTCGATCTTCCCAATATTCCAGAGAGCTATGTGCATCGAATAGGTCGAACAGCGCGTGCTGGAAAAAGTGGCTCAGCCTTCGGATTCTGTGATGCTTCCGAGAGCGGGTATCTTGTAGGAATTCAGAGGTTACTCGGCCATGACATCCCCGTGATTGAGGATCATCCATACCATTTCCCGGATGCAATACCTAAGCCGGGCCAAAAACCAGGAGAGGTCCGGAAGAAGAAATCCCGTACCTCAAGAGCAGCGACACAGAAACAACCTGATCTTCGTCGTGAGCGTTCTGATCGGAGACGGGCTGATGAAGGACGCAATAATAGGGGCAATAATCGGAATCGAGGTCGGAATAATCGGCCCAATAAACACCATTCCAAATCGTCTCAGAGAAGAGGAAATCGTGACAATAAACAAGGTTCGAATCGACCAAGAAATTCAGGTGGTGGCGGTGGTTCAAATCGTGGTCAACGTCGTAGGCGTCGTTGATCAATTAAGACTCGAACCCAATCAAGTCCTCTTCTCTGTCTAGATTGAGGTGTAGCAGAGGGTCCTCGACAGGAAGATGTACAGGATTCACTAAATCGCGTAAAGGCCGATCAGGGTTAGGTTCCGCTACAATCCGTTCAATATCATCGGGCATTAGGAGGATGGGATGGCCCCCGCGTCCATCCATTGATGGGACTGAGCATTGATTTTGTTCGGAGAGTAAACGTAGGGTATCGGTACTAAATCCAGGTCTGTCAACAGGCACGATGAGAAGCCTGAATGGTCTGTCTCCACCTCTTTGAGATATCAAATGTAGAATGCCACAACGGATTGTTCCAGTGCGACCGAGGTCAGGAGTTGGATTTACGACAATGGTTGAATCTTGACAGGTTTGAGCGATATCGAACATTAGTTCTTGACGAGTAACAATGACTGAATCAATTCCTGCCTCCTGTAGACGATTGACCAACATTCGAACAACTGGAGTCCCCTCCACTTCGATGAGAGCCTTAGGCCGTCCAAGCCGTCTGCTCGCTCCTGCAGCGAGTATTAGGGCGCGTAAAGGACGCGCTCCGCGCATCGAATCGCCTCAGAGTCCACGAACGATTTCTCGTCCGATAATCATCCGCTGGACTTGGCTGCTACCTTCGTAGATCTGCATTACTTTGGCTGCACGCATTAGACGTGCGACCGGATACTCTTCTGAATATCCGTATCCACCGAATACTTGCACAGCATCTGTAGTGATGCGCATTGCAGCATCTGCAGCGAATCGTTTGGCATGTGCTGCAAATTCTGTGTTACGTTCGCCATTGTCCATCATCCAAGCCGCCTTCCAAGTGAGTAGACGTGCAGCTTCGATATCGGTCTTCATATCGGCAAGCATGAACTGAATTGTCTGGTGTTGGTGTAGTTTCTTTCCGAATGTGACTCTTTCATCAGCATACTGGAGGGCGTGCTCGTAAGCTGCTTGGCTAATTCCTATGGCATGAGCAGCGACACTCGGTCGTGAGACATCGAAAGCAGCCATTGCGTTGAACCAACCTGCTCCTTCCTTACCGCCCACGAGGTTTGCCGCAGGGACTCGTACATTCTCAAAATTGACAGCACGAGTGTCAGAGGCACGCTGTCCCATGTTATTCTCCTTCTTGCCCAAAGAGACGCCGTCCCAATCGGCTTCGACGATGAACCCACTCATCCCCTTGTATCCTGCATCCTTGTCTGTGTAGGCGAGAACAAAGTACCAATCTGCCTTTCCAGCACCTGTAATCCACATCTTGTTTCCATTGAGGATGTAGTCATCACCGTCTCGAACTGCGGTGCTTTGGATCGCAGCGACATCACTGCCTGCACCAGGTTCAGTGACCGCATAAGCAGCAATAGACGGCTTTTCGACTAGCCAGCCCAGATACTTCTGTTTCTGTTCTTCTGTGCCTCCAGTAATGATTGGTGCAGCAGTAAGACCATTCGAGTATGCAGCTGTGGCGAACCCAGGATCGCCCCAGGCAAGCCTTTCCTGAACTACAGCTTCTGTAAGGCATCCGAAGCCCATCCCCCCATATTCTTCGGGTATGTGCAGGTTCATCAGCCCGAGTTCATGAGCCTCTGCGATTGCTTCCATGGGGAATTCGCTATTTTCATCCCAATGTTCAGCCATAGGGCGAATTGAATCTCGTGCGAACTCGTGTGCGAGTTCCTTCAGCATCTCCTGCTCCTCGGACAATGTGAGGTCGACCATGCTTCGGGCAGTCGTCGCTCCGACTTAGCCTTCACCCTGTTACTTGGACGAGTTTAGATGATGTTTGAGGCGGCGATTAGAAGCCCGACGAAGATTGCATAGCAGGTGACAAGCACTCCTCCCTCCCATCGTTGGAATTTGAAATCAGTGTACATGAAGAGCAGGCTGAGGCCCGTTGTAATGATTGTAGCCGGGATAATGAGATAGAAGAAAATGTCCGATGAACCAATCGTCACTGGGTGAACGAGAGCAGTTAGACCAATGGAGAGAAGCGGGTCTGTAATATTCGAACCGATGAGAGTGCCGATTGCGACACCTTTGGAGTGTCTCGCGGCAGTTAGGGCAACTGCTAGTTCTGGTAACGATGTCCCGATAGCTGTAATCGTGGCCCCTATGAAAGATGGTGGAATGGACATCGCTCCTGCAATCGAAGTTGCAGAGTTGACTAGGACTGTAGCAGACCAAATTGCAAGGGAAAGGCCCACGACCACACTTACGAGTAGTACGAAATCGTTCGTTTTGATGACTTCAGGCTCATTTTCTGGACTATTGAGCATGAGTTCATCTTCTCTGATGTTGTCTCTCTGATGAATTAGATTCACGAGATACATTAGATACACTAGACAGAGGATTAATCCCTCCATCCGATCGAGTTTCGCATCGATAAGAATCAGCATTGTCAAAACGATTACTGCTAGGAACATTAGGAGTCCGTCACGTGCCAGCCAATCGGGTCTAACCTCTAGGGGGTGAATTAGAACGACAATCCCTAGAACGAGGCTAATCTGCACAAGGACGGAACCGTAGATGTTTCCAAGGGCAAAATCAGATGCACAGGCTTCTGGAGTGCAACCGTTGGCAGCCACTTCAAGCGAGGAACTGACGCCAACAAGAATCTCTGGCATCGATGTACCGATACTTACGATGGTTAATCCGATAATGAGTTCAGACATACCGAACCGCCGAGCAACAATTTTCACAGCATTGACGAACATATCTGCACTTAGAATGAGTAAACCGGTAGAGAGTAAGAGTATTCCAATACTCAAC
The DNA here is from genome assembly GCA_036124005.1 of Thermoplasmatota archaeon. Lineage (GTDB taxonomy): Archaea > Thermoplasmatota > Poseidoniia > Poseidoniales > Thalassarchaeaceae > MGIIb-N2. The sequence continues at coordinate 1,516 of JAZADD010000006.1, read as the reverse complement.
CAGAATGATTCATCCAACATCATCAGAGCAAGAATAGCCATTGTGGATGCAAGGGTGTAAACCCATTTAGGGGGTCGACGAGACTCAGCCATGGCTTCGTCCATACTCGTTCCCCCTTGTTCGTTGATAATGGACGTGTCGGAATCAGATTAGCCCCTTCATGCAATGAGGGCACGCAGGTGGCGAACCACAAGATCGACATCTGGAATTGTGTAATCTTCTAGTGGAGGCGCAAAGGGCACTGGTGTGTCAAGGGCTCCAACCACTATTGGTGGTGCTTCTAGCGACCAGAAGGCTTCTTCCTGAATTCTACTAGACACAGTGTGAGCAAAACCACCAGTCCATTGTGCTTCTTGTAGGACTAGAAGGCGTCCAGTTCGGTTCACTGAATCGATACATGTGTCGGCATCGAAGGGTTGCAGTGTTCTTAGATCAATTATCTCGACCTCGATACCTTCTGTCGCAACGATTTCAGCTGCATGTCGTGCGACATGGACCATCGCTCCCCATGTGACTATTGTCACATCTTTTCCGCCACGTACAATTTTCGCTTTGCCAATTTCTTTCGGGCCTTCGCCTGCATCCAATCTAGCAAGAACTGACTTAGTATCAACAATCTGATTGATTGAATCTCCCCATCCGGTTTTTCCTCCTCGGAGGCCATACATTCCGATGTGCTCAAGGAATACAACAGGGTCAGGAAGGGCTGCGGCTTCAACGAGAAGATCGTAGGCATCTTGAGGGCAAGAGGGAAAAAGAATCACGAGACCCGGATCGTTCGTGAACCAGGATTCAATCATGTTGGCATGGAATGGGCCTGATCGTGTCTTTGCGCCTAGTGGAATACGCACTGTCAATGGAACATCTGCTCCCCATCTCCAACGGAGTTGTGCGGCGTTATTGATGAGTGCATTCATTGCGAGTGCTGCAAACCCACCAAACTGAATTTCAGCCATAGGGCGCATTCCTCCGAGAGCCGCTCCAGTAGCAGCGTGAATGATTGCGGCTTCGGAGAGGGGCATATCGAGAAGGAGGTCCGCATGACCTGCAGTTCGTAGAGGGATATTCATCCCAAAGGCACCAGCGACTTCCATATCTTCGCCCATGAAAACCGTGGACTGACCGTAGCGTTCTGCGATTGCTATCATTCCGTTCTGAATCGCTCGACCTAGAGTCCATGCATTTCTTTCATCGGAGAAATGCATTGTCATCTCTCCAATAGGTATTGTCGAATCCTTCGCCGCTCTACCTCCTGCAGTAATTCGATTCAATCGTGCACCTTTTGGATCGGCATCATGGAGGCTGGTGATTCCTCTTGTTACCGTCTCTGGAGATGGCCATGGCATCCCTTCCATTTCGGATCTTGCAGCGTCGACGAGTGCTTTCTCTTCGCCTTCCATTCGAAGAATATCTTGTTCCTCAACACCATCAGAAATCAAACGATCACGGTGATTTGGTAACGGGTCCTTTGCTTCCCAATATGCGATTAGATTCTTGTCTGCATATCCAGGAGGGT
>JAZADD010000005.1:0-13111 GCA_036124005.1 Thermoplasmatota archaeon | reverse complement strand
GTTGATTGCACGATAAATATTGGAGAGGTGTACCTTGAACAGAACATCCCACATTTCGTCATAGCCACTGTCCTGATCTAGTCCATACCACCAGTACCAATCACTTCCCTCTGCGATGTAGAGCGATTCCCAAGCAAGATCAAGGCCTGAAGCGTCGGGATTCTCTGCCTCAAAGTCCACCAAAGCGGTCCTCGCTTCAACTAGACGCTGCCATGCAAGGCTCTCATCCGCTTCTCCAGCCCAAGTGCTCAATGTTCCATCAATCCAAGACCCAGTGCCAATCGTCTCAATTTGAGGTAATGTGAGGTTCTTCTCAAGGAATGCCGAAGGGGTCGTAGTTACTACAGTTGGATGAGATTCAAGACGTGAGTACCATTCATGCACAAAAGGACGGGCATTGTCTGTATGCTGGAACTCCGACATGAACATCCAATTCTCACCATCCATCGCAACGGTGAGAAGATGCTCACTGGGGTCCTCCCCAGCAGCAAGAAGGTCTGATCGGATACCGTCAAGGTAAGACAGGAAGTCCGATACTGCGGCTTCTGGTGTCATCGAACCATACTGGAATGCGACTCGATCGGAGATGACGCGATCACGGAAAATTACAGCTATCTCACCACCTGCATCGCCCTCGACAATCCAAGGTGTCGCCAATTGTGTGGCATCATCAACATCGATAGAGCCCCCGCCCAACGTCGTAGATTTGGCGAGAATCTCCTCATCGGAGACCATCCATTGAATGCCTACATCAGTCACAGGCTGCACCATCGGTGGTGACACTGCTTGCTCGGAAGGCCACATACCTGTAGGCCGGAAGCCGAGTTCTGCTTCGAACAGATCCATCCCGTTAGTGAGATGTGTACGGACATCGGTTGGCCACGCATCCTTGTTGACACGAATCCCATCTTCGAAAGTCCAACCATCCATCATCAGGAGCGGCATAATTGGGTGATAGTACGGCGTGGTAGTCAATTCGACTTGCCCGGCTGCCGCAAGTTGGCTGTACATCGGCAAGACATTTGCCATATGTGAATGCTGCTGATCGATTACGTAGGTGAGGTCTGCAGGAGTATAGTCACGTCCCTTCACAAAGAGATCCATCAACCCCTGATCCGTCTGTGATGGGCCATTGTATGTTGAAGGGTTGTCAAAAAAGGGAGCATATTCACCCTGCACATAGTCAGGAGAGAACTGGAAAAGATACCAGAGAACTTGGAGATCAAGAAGATCTTGCGCCGGAAGAAGCTCGTCATCCATGATTGTTGCAGGTTTCAGATTGTGGAGAGTTACATCGTAGATCTCCTTGTAACGTATGCTTGCAGGCATAACCCAAGCGTTGGGGTCCTCAGCACTGACGTTGTAGATCCATCCACTGTTCCAGAATGACTGGAATTGCATTGTGTGTAATTCCAAGTCCGTAGCATTAGGATATCCTGCAACTGTTCCATCTGGATTGGTTGGCCAATCACGTCGAGCGAAATCAGTGTGGATATCAGGTGTCTCGTTGCGATGATAGTCCACTAACTGCTCAAGGAAAGAGGGTACGAGGTTGTAGGTGACTTGAGTGCCGGGATATTGTGAGAGGATACCAGGGGAATCGACGTACTCTGTCATTGCATGAACACGAACCCAAGGAAGTTCATACATGCCTGTGAGTTTATTCTTGTAATACGGCTGATGCTGATGGAAAACGATTGCAACATTGAGTGCATCTTCTGCCTTCTCGATCACATTCGCGGCTTGGACTTCCATCTGATTTGGAGAGACGCTCAGATTCCTGTCAGGAAGATGATACAAGTGCGTAAAGGTCTCAGCGCCATTGGACGATGCCGGATTCTGAGATGGGAAAGAAGTCCAGACATTACCTGCATCCTGCCATTGCGCCCAGATAACGAAGTCCACCTGCGTTGGGTCACCGATAACTGACCATGGCACCGAGACCTCAGTCACCATATTGTCGGCCCAACCAATATACCGATCACCTGGGAAGGTATGCACATCCGTAGCGGTATTCTCCTCATACGTAGTCGTCCAGCCACTAGACTGGTGAGCCAAGATGGCATGATAGCTAGAATCTTCTAGAACAAATGCATGATCAGCGGCAAAGGGGAGAACATGAGAGAATCCCCAATCAGAAGAGAGAGATGAACCACCTTCACTCGTGTTTAGATACACGAAGATATCCGCGCCCTCAGTTGACGACAGGTCGGTTCCATCCCAGCCAAAGGAAAGGTGTGTCTGGTTCCAAGTAAGATGTAGTGTAACGCCATTAGCGTCGGTCCCCATCGTTGAGTCTGCGGACCAGTCGTTGAGATCTCCATCAATTACAATATCCTCTGGAGTCGTCGCCGTGACAATTCCTAAGAGACATGGGCATGTGAAAACGAGAATCAATAAAATCGAGACGAAGGCCCCTCCACGACCGCCCATAGAAGTCCCTCTCATGTATCGAAGATATGATTTTCACCGATAACTATCCTTCTCAGGACTGTAGGATGAATTATATGACTAAGGAAGCGGATGGGGTTGCTCCGATGGGAGGTGTGTTACGCCGATGACAATCGTATACTTGACCGCCGAGATTGGGCTTAAGTCCGACCTACATACGTATTCTGGGGGATTGGGCGTCCTCGCAGGAGACCACGTCAAATCAGCTGCTGATGCAGGAATCGATCTTGTCGCAGTGACTCTTCTCTACCGGCAAGGATACAGTGAGCAACACCTCGATGATAACGGAATTCAGACAGAATCATACAGAGATATTGACCCAGCACAACACTTAGTGGATACCGGGGTCGAGATTACCCTGCCACTTGACGGGACTAAAATCCAATCCAGACTATGGAAGATGGTCGTAGAGGGAGTTAATGGATCAACGGTAGATGTCATCTTCCTCGACACAAGACACCCTGAAAACCCCGAGCAATTTGTCAATCTAGGTGAACGCCTCTACGGGGGCGATGATTCAACGCGTATTCGTCAAGAGTATCTCTTAGGTGTCGGAGGTATTCATGCTCTCGACGCTCTTGGAATCGAGGTTGGGGGTTTGCACCTCAACGAAGGACATTGTACCTTCGCAGCTCTTGAGATGCTAAACCGTGGCTGGTCCCGTGAAGAACTCAAACAGAAGACGCTCTTCACGACCCATACACCGGTCCCTGCAGGCCATGATCGCTTCGCATGGCCCGCGGTTGAGGAGGTCCTTGGTGATTTATTGCCTGATGATGTCAGAGAGATTGCGAACAGTGGCGATACCTGTTCGATGAGTCATCTCGGCATTGGACTCTGTGGATCCACGAACGCCGTATCAAAACTCAATGCGGAGGTTGCTTCCGAGATGTTCCGCGGAACTAGAATTCATCCGATTACGAATGGCATTCATCATATTACGTGGACTAGTACCGCAACCGCAAATCTGTTTGATGAACAAATTCAAGATTGGCGAAGTAATCCAGAACGACTTCGAGAGGCTTCCGGCATCCCCGCTGATGCATTGACGATGGCCCGTGAGAAGAATCGCTCATACCTACGGCAAATGGTGGAAGAGCGCACCGGCGTAATTCTTGATCCAGGGCGACTCACCATCGGATTCGCACGCCGCTTTGCGACCTACAAGAGAGCAAATCTCGTATTTTCCGACCTTGAACGGCTGCGCGCGATTGGTGCTGGCCGTATCCAGTTCGTGTTCTCAGGAAAAGCCCATCCACGAGATGAAGGAGGTAAAGCCCTGATTCGACAAATATTCGAGGGTGCACAAGAACTGCGTGATGAGATTCCTGTCGTATTCCTTCAGGACTATTCTATGGAAATTGGTCGGGCAATGACTGGCGGAGTAGATGTCTGGCTCAACAATCCAATTCGACCAATGGAGGCCTCCGGAACAAGTGGGATGAAGGCCGCTATGAATGGTGTTCCAAACCTCAGCATCCTAGATGGATGGTGGCCAGAGGCCTGCATTCATGGAGTAAATGGCTGGGCTATCGGGAACTCAGAAGGCGAACGAGACGATGAACGAGACGCAAAAGATCTGTATCGAATCCTCGAACAAGATGTTCTCCCTGTTTGGGAAAATAATCGAGACGGATGGATACGTATTATGCTGGCTTCCATGGTTGCTAGTGCAGGATTCACAGGAGCTCGGATGATCCAAGATTACATCGGATTCTATGACGGTTTCAGGATGGACTGAGAGGATGCCCTCGACCGATTTAGATCGCAGCCTAGGCATCCTATGTCACATAACTAGCCTCCCAAATCCGCACCTTGGGATAGATGGAGCAATCCGATTTCTTGACGTCCTCGATAGTATTGGAGCATCCGTCTGGCAAGTGCTTCCAATCCATCCACCCGACTCTCACGGGTCGCCCTATGCATCCTCATCCGCATTTGCTGGATGGAGCGGCTTCATCGACACAAACCTAGACCCAGTTAGCCAGGATGAGATAGATGAATTCCTCAATAAACAACAATCATGGATTCATGATTACGCAACTTATCGAGTTCTAAAAGAGAGGTTCAACGAAGCAGCATGGACGGATTGGCCAGAAGCATGTCGAAATCGGAGTAATATCAATCTCAATCCAAATGAAGCAAGCCGATTCAACGCAATTATCGAAGAACAGGTAAGATTCCATCGAGATTGGTTGCGTCTCCGTGAAGCTGCTGTGATTAAGGGCATCCGACTCTACGGAGATATTCCCTTCTTTGTATCTCACGACTCTGCAGATGTCTGGGCAGCACCTCATCGATTCGGGCTAGATACGGATGGAAAACCGACTCACGTCTCAGGGGTTCCACCGGATTACTTCTCAAATACTGGACAAAGGTGGGGGACGCCACTGTACAATTGGGAGGCCCATCGTGACGAAGCATTCGCTTGGTGGATGAACAGGATGATACGAATGTTCGAACTGTTTGATCTCGTTCGCATAGATCACTTCCGTGCATTTGAGGCCGCATGGTCGATTCCAGTGCACCATCCTACTGCAGAGCATGGACATTGGAAAGATGGGCCGGGGGACGAACTTCTTCGAAAAATCATCGAAATATGTCCATCTGGGATCATCGCGGAAGATCTTGGAATTATCCCAAGGTCGATTCACGATATGAGGGAGAGACATTCGATTCCAGGTATGGCAGTACTCCAATTCTCAAACGATGACCCGGATAATCCACATCATCCGAATAATCATCGCGAAGATACTGTAGTCTACACTGGCACCCATGACAATAATACCACTGTCGGCTGGGGAAAAGTGCCAGTAAAGAGCATGATTACCACGGCAATGATGTCTCCTGCAAGGCTCTGTATTATTCCAATTCAAGATGTTCTCCAACTTGGTTCAGAGGCAAGGATGAACACCCCGGGAACGACAGAAGGCAATTGGTGTTGGACATTTGAATGGAATGATCTGGACACCGATTCTGTTAGGTGGTTCAAGGAGAACGCTAGTCATCTCCGACCACGGAACTAATTGCGCCGAGGGCGCTCCGAGATTGCGAACGAACTCAGAAGTAAGAACATGAGAATGCTTCCAATCAGAATTAACCGTGTGCCCTGCAAATTTCTGGCTGCGATTAATCATTCATCATTATCGCGGATCATTAATTGAACTCCAGCCCATATGAACAATATTACAAGAATCGCTAGAACGACCACTCCTGTAGGGAATGTGGGAGGGGCTTGATCTCCAGCTGCATCAACATCATTCGGTTCATTGGGTATGGAGGGAATAGTGTCATTTTCTGTGCCATTATCACCCTCCAGTTCATCGGGACAGGAGCAATCTGATGGATCCCTTGATGAGCCATCCCAGCAAATATCGGTTGGACAAACAACAGAATCCGAGTCTGTTGAGTTTGTCTCATTATCAGTTTCATTCAGCGAATCTGATTCGGTGGCATTGGAGCCATTATCTGGCTCCGGCTCTGGGTTGGGGTATTCACAGGACCCGTCATCAAGCTCTGCGTTCTGATCAAAGTTAGTCGCATTAAGGTCAGTACAGCCTTCAATTGGCTGGGCCGGATAGATGCATGAACCATCGTCTTCTTCTGCAGATGGATCATGATTTGTTGCGTTCACATCTGTGCAACCTTGAACTGGATCCGGGGCAGGGAATGTGCATGTACCGTCATCCACCTCTGCCGTCGGATTGTAGTTTGTCGCGGTAGAATCTGTGCAACCTTGAATTGGTTCTGGCTCAGGATTAGGCTCCACGATTGCTGTCTCGTTCGTGAGAATGGTGACACTGTGTGAAGTCACGTTGAGTAAAGTCGTCCCATTCTCGATACCACCATCGCCGAATACTGTAAGATGGTCGGAAAACATCGAGCCAACGTCAATGGATGCATTCGTCGTTCCACGATTCAAGGCGATGAGACTGGATTGTTCACCAATCAATCGTTGGAAGACAACGATATCCGAGGAGTTGTGGATGGACACATAACTACCACGGCGAAGGGAATCTAACTCCGACCTCAGGAGTCCTAGTTCACTGATATTCTCCAGAAGGCCTCGCTCACGATTATTCTGAGTAGTGTTATCCCTCCACATGTGGCGATTATCAGGATCAGCACCGCCAAACTCTCCATATTCATCGCCCATGTAAATCATCGGCGCACCGGGAGTTGTCAGTAACCAACCATGAGCCTGTAATGATGCCCGATATGGATCATCCGTACCGGGCTGACCTGGAAGACCCTGCTCAACCCACTGGTTCCATTCATCCGCGGTTCCGGGATCTGCTCTCGAAGCGAAACGGGAGACATCATGACTCCCGACGAAAGGAACCATCACAGCACCTTCGGTGTACTGATCTTGACTTCGGGCTGTCCAATAGTCGAGGTGAATGTAGTCGTCCTGACCCGTTGCGAACACTCGGTCAGAAGTAGCATGATACAATACGAAATCCGCTTGACCATCGAGAGCATTCGGTCCAATATACCGATTGATTGTATTGTACTGCTCTGCATTTGAAGCGAGATCGTGGCCCACCCAGCCCATCGCAGTTTCACCCTTGAGATAGATGTCTGTACCCGCTGTCTCAAATCGTTCGTTGATCCTAACCGCTAGATTAGTGATTGCAAGATCATCGACATGCTTCACCGCATCAATGCGCCCACCATCGAGATCAAAGGTTTCAATCCACCATAAAACGTCTTCAATCATCTGCTCAGATGCATTTCTTTCCTTCCAATTTACATCCGGCATATAGTCCCGGAAGAGGCAATCAAGACGATGTTCTGTCCAATCACATCCAGGCTCGCCGCAGATGCAACCTTCGTTGAACCAATCGGGATGCTCAACATGATACGGATGGTCTTCATGGACATGATTCACGACAAAATCGCCCATCACACGAATCCCTGCATCGTGAGCAGCATCAACAAGGGCATGGAGATCGGCCTCCGTTCCGATACGAGGATCAATACTCCTTGGCTCAACTGGCCAATACCCGTGATAAGCGGATACCTCGTGTACACCATCGGCGGCAAGCCCGGTTCCATTCGCTCCCTCGTTGAACGGAGTGAGCCAGAGAGCGTTCACCCCGAGATTGGTGAAATAGCCCGATTGAATCTGCTGTGTTACCCCCTCAAGATCTCCACCCAACCAGTCTGCGCCTTGAGCCGCTTCTGGAATCGCAACAGGATCGTTGGAGGTATTACCATTCACGAATCGATCGGTCATCACCATGTAGATTAGAGCGTCATGCCACTCAAATTCTGTGGCTTCACCTACCCAGAAAGGTAGGAGGAGATCATCTGCGGGAACTCCTGAGGAATCGTTGCCCTCAATGTGGATTGTGTGCTTACCATCTTCCAACCCACTCAGGTCGAGAACCCATGACCAATTTCCTTCATACCACGTTGAACCGGAGAGTGCTTGCGGAGTTCCAGAAGGCGCATCACCTCCAGAACCGGCATGCCACTCTACCGTGAGAATTTGGTTCTCAATCGAATGAGTGTACATCGGCCGAGTATCATTCGCTACCCGCGCAATACTGTTCTCAAAAGAGCCACAATAGCCACGATAGGGATTCACTGAATCCATAACCCATACTCCATCAATAACGAACTTGTAGCAGTAAAGGCCCGGTTCAAGATCGATGTCTGCGGTCCAATTTCCGGATACCCCTTCACTCATGGGTGTGCCTGTAGACCAATCATTCCATTCACCCATTACTTCGACAGTAGTGGCTGATCCTTGCCAAGAGAAGGTGTGAGTAGAATCGCGCTGACGCACAACAGAACGGCCTTCTGAATCGCCAGAAACAATGAGTACCATAGAGGATAAAAGAAGAATCGAGAGCACCAAGATAGCCTGTGCTCGCGAACTCATTCTTCTTCGCCCCCGAACAGCTCGTTCGCCGTCTCCACGATATCGTTCAGGTGAGCGCATAGGAATCCTTCGATGAATGGATTCACTGGATTCCTGTAGACATCCATCGGTGGCCCATGCTGCTGAAGAACGCCTTCATTCAGCACTGCTATTCGATCTGCAAGGGTCATCGCCTCAATCTGGTCATGGGTAACGTAGACTGTCGTCATCCCAAGTTCATCGTGTAAACGACGAATTTCGATTCGCATTTGCTGACGCAACTCGGCGTCGAGGTTCGACAGTGGTTCGTCCATCAACAGCACCTTTGGACGTTTGATGAGCGCACGACCTAGAGCGACCCTTTGTCGCTGTCCTCCAGACAACTGCTTGGGTTTCTTCTCTAATTCCGCAGTAATTCCGAGTAAATCTGCTGTCTCGCCGATACGCCATTGAATCTCATCATCGTCGGGCCGATCATCACCCTTCAGCATCCTAAGGCCGAAGGAAAGGTTGTCTGCAATAGTCATGTGAGGGTAGAGCGCGTAAGATTGGAACACCATTCCAATCCCTCGGGCTCCAGGAGGGAGATCATTGACACGGGCATCCCCAATCATTACATCGCCCTCAGTCACTTCCTCAAGCCCTGCAAGCATACGCAAGGTTGTTGACTTCCCACAACCGGATGGCCCCAGTAGTACGAGGAACTCTCCATCCTTAATCTCAAGATTTAGCCCCTCCACAGCCGTGAAGCCGTTATCATACCGTTTCGTCACTCCTCTGTAAGTCACATTCACCATTCAATCACCCCTTCACTCCACCCGCACTCAATCCTTCAATCAAGAAGCGTTGGAACGCGATGAATAAAACAACCACTGGAAGGCTAACCAACAAAGAGGCAGCAGCAAAGTCGCCCCAAGCCTGACCGGTAGAGGATATGAGAGATGCCAGCCCGACTGGTAAAGTGTACATCTCTTCACTTGTATTGAAGGTCAGAGCGAGGAGGAATTCATTCCATGCAGCGAGAAATGAAAACAATGCAGTCACTGCAACTGCGGGTAGGGAAAGAGGGAGGACGATTCGCCAGAAAACCTGCGTCTGACTGCAACCATCTACCAGAGCAGCCTCTTCGAGTTCCCTCGGGACAGTGTCAAAGAAACCCTTCAACATCCAGACACAAAGCGGTAGGGCTGTGACAGAGTAGGCGAGGATAAGACCAAGAGAGGTATTCAGCAGCCCAAGGGCTTTCATCACAAGGAAATAAGGAACGAGAATGATGACACCAGGAAACATCTGAACGAGAAGGAAAGCAAACATCGCTGGATCACGGCCACGGAACCGGAAGCGACTGAAAGCATATCCAGCAGGGATTGCAAGAGCCAAACCTAGGAGCGTCGTTCCGACAGATACTATGAACGAATTTCGAGTCCACAGCCAGAACGATTCAGAGAATATCAATTTCTCAAAATGCTCCCCTGTAATCTCATCCATGAAACCCCCGCCCAAGGCATTCCCCGGAGATAATGCAACATCAAGAATCCATAGAAGAGGAAGAGCGACTACAATAACGGCATGGAAGAGAACTAGATGATGTAAAGCATGGCTGTGCTTCATTGCCATCACCTTGTTCATTCTGAGGCCAAGTTCTGCTGCCTTAACTGTCAGGCGGCCGGAAACCCAGAGAGTTACCATCGGCATTGATCCTGCTGCAAGAACAAGAATGAAGGGAATCAGAGCCCATGATGTGAACCAGATATCAATCCAAAGGTTAGGGCCATCTAAGTGATGGAGAACTGAGAGGAACAAACCGATTCCAGATATCGCGAGGACACCATCGCGAGTATGTTTCGTTCCATGATCTAACTGCCTCAATAGAAGAAGAACAACAAGATGGACAAGAACGATACACGCAGACGAATATATCGCATCTTCATTGGCCCTCATTACAGAAAGTCCGACTGAGAGTAAGGCCACGATAAGAACAAGGGGGTAGTAGGATCGGATACTCTCGATCTCCTGCGGAACATACCATCTCCGTGCGAGATCATACTTTGACGCTCGAGGCGTAGTATCCACCGAACTCATGTGACTGCCTCCGTAGCATTTGTCCGCTTCATGTATGTCCACGAAAAGGCAACTAACATCGCAAAGATAACCACTGACCAAGCAGCAGCAACGCCATACGCACCATCGCGGAAGGCAACATCGTAGACATATGTGATCAAGATATCTGTGGAACCAGGCCCATCGAAATCGAGGTTAGGACCGCCGTCCGTCATCAGATAGATGACATTGAACATATTGAATGTCCAAATAAAACCGAGAAGAGATAGGGGGACAAGGGCACTCCTAAGATTCGGTAGAGTGAGGTGCCTAAACTGCCCAAAGGTCCCAATCCCATCGACCTCTGCCGCCTCATACATCTCCTTTGGTATTGCTTGAAGAGCTCCAGATATCGACATCATCATGAATGGTATTCCGAGCCATATATTGACCATAATCACAGCGAATCGAGCACCATTTGCATCCGCAAGGAGGTTCAAGTCCGTTCCAAGCAGGTCGTTTATCGCACCGGCTGGTTCGAACATTCCTCGCCATACGAGGACCGTAATGTACGATGGGATAGCCCATGGAAGAAGAAGTAGCGTCCGATACGCTGTTTTCCCACGTAAACCATGCTTGTTGAGTGCGATGGCAAGAAGGAGACCGAAGCCAATGTGGGATACGACGTTAACCAATGTCCAGAGCAGAGTGAAGCCAGTCACACGAAGAAATCCGGAGGTAGAGAATACTGTGACGAAATTGTCTATGCCAACGTAAACATGTTCTCCCAATTGAGATTGATCTGCATTAGTCAAAGCAAGCCATATGCCGTAAATTACAGGATAGAATGTCAACACAGCGAGCGAAAGCAAAGCTGGTGCGATGTAGAAGTGTGCACTCTTGGAATTAGTACGGCCATCACGATGATCTAACCAACGTAGACCGAAGAGTAGAGCAATGATGCTCAGAGAAATCGAACCAATAGCGAAGAGGTAAGGTGACGTCTTGAGAGGTGCTGCTAACACATCCTCTGTCGTCGAACTGCTCGCGATTACAGACGAGAGAACCTCAGTTCCATTGGGATGAATTGTTAGCACAGCAAAGTAGTATTCCTGACCAGATGGGATACCGGTAAGAGTACACCCAACCGAAAGTGTGCCGTTTGGAACAACAGCAGTTCCATCGATTTCACGGTGAACTGGAACGATGACTCCGTCACCAGGGTCATGATAACAATCATCGTACCATTCGCCTATTTCAGGTTGTATCAAACCTGATGTTTCACCTACAATAATCATTGAATGTACTATAGATTCCTCCATTCTAGAAAACTCAGATTCATTCATCAGAATCTCATAGTTAGTTCCATTCGTAGCCGGTTCAGAAAAAACAATCTCGATGTCTACTTGACGATAGCCAACGGAACCGTCTAACGTAATCTGATTAACAGAACCAGCAGAAACAATGCCGAAAAGCAGTGGGCAAAGAAGAAGGAAAAGAAGACGTTTCATCCGCTCCCCTCCAAATCAGATTCAAGGGCTGCATCTGCAGCTACCAAGGCTGTAGTCGCATCCAATTCACCTGAATAGACATTCTCAAAGGCAGTCCCCAGTGGATCATAGACCTTGGACATCGCTTCCGTCGTAGGTGCAGGATTTCCGACCATTAACTGCTCAAGGAACCCAGATATCACTGGATTTTGTGTCACCTCAGGATCAATGTATACATCGACATGTGTCGGCATTGTGTAGGTTTCTAAGGCGAATTCACGTTGTGAATCGCTTGATGAAAGATGTAGAGCAAGACGAACTGACCATTCTTTCTGAGGTGATTGTTTCGAAACCGACCACCCCTTGTATGTAACCAGAGGAGATACTCGTTCCCCCGTGGAATCCACAATAGGTAGCAATGATTGCTGCAGCGGTATCCTCCCCGCCTCATAGGTAGCCCAATTCCAAGGGCCATCAACAACCATAGCAGCCTTTGAACCAAGGAATTGTGTCTTCATCGATTCAGATTGAGTGCCGGTCTGGACTACCCCATGCGTTAATTCGAGATCTATCATCCAGTTCATGGCTTCTGCAGAACCATTAGAATCCAAGGTTGGAGTTCCATTATCATCGAATAAAGAACCACCATATCCTGATTGAAAACCAAACCACCAGTAGGCATTCTTCACAGGCATTGCGAGACCATGTACATCTCCTTGTGTCAATTGAGACGCAGCAGAAACCATGTCTTCGAGAGTCCAATCCTCCGACGGATAATCAACTCCTGCAGCATCAAATAGAAGTGGATTGAAGATTAAACTCAAACAATCTTGACTGGCAGGAATGCCGAGAAGATCCCCATCATACCTCATTGCATTCAATGCTCTAGAATCAAACTTTGAGCGTTCGAGAGGTGTAAGATGGGGCCTCAAGTCCTGTAAAAGAGGATACCCCCCCACCCGTACTTCGCCAATCTCTCCAAGTTGATCAGAAGATAGACGAACCACATCAGGCGCCTCCCCTCCCTGTGCAGCTATCATGAATTGCCGCGCTGCTTCACTGAACGGAATTGCTGATGTTTCGACCTCCACACCCGGGTTAGAGGCCATGAATTGGTCGATTTGTGACTCAAATGTTGCCAACTCTTTACTCTCTGTAGCAAAGGAATGCCATACGACCAGTGATACGGTTCCATCATCTGTTTCCTCAATTGAACTATCAGGACTAACACATCCAGGTAGAAGTAATATGAGAACAAGGA
>JAZADD010000004.1:0-19515 GCA_036124005.1 Thermoplasmatota archaeon | reverse complement strand
TAATGGGCATGCCATGGAGCGAACTTGAGCCGATGATTATTGAGAGAGGGTGGAGGCCGGTGCTCAGAACACCTGTCAGAGTACACAGAAGTCTTGCGAGGATGGTAGTTGTCTGCCATCCGGCGGATTGAAGACGGGTGGACTATCGTCAGAGGTCGGACTGTTGGTGTAGTCTGGATATCATCTGGCGCTTCGGACGCTAGGACACGGGTTCGAATCCTGTATCGCCCACTCTTATCTCGGTTGCAAGCGAAGCAGAAGCCGCGCTAGACTTCGATGGACATGGATTGGATGTGCGATATCGATACGGAGACTTTGCTCATCAAGAAAACGGCTGAAAACATCACTTTCTCCATCAAGAACTTGGGCAACATTCCCTGTCCGTATTGATTCAGTAATATCCGGAGAAATAGGAAGAAGAATCACAAAACAACCATTGCATATGGTTTGGCAAGATTGGACTGTTCGTTGAATAAGATTCATTCCCTCACCATCCGACCAAGAATTTCTGCCATATGGTGGATCGAATACGAAAGCAGAACCTTCTGTCTCAGACCAGAGCGCTTCTAATCGAGTCGCATCGTGAGTAAACAACTCGTACAATGATGGGTTCACCTTAATCTGCTCTAAATTCTGACGTGAGCCCTCCACCATTCTGGTATCTAAATCGGAGCCGTAAACAGGGATGCCGCTTAGAGTAGACTCAATGAGAATCCCCCCCGTTCCACAAAAAGGGTCTATGATGCGTTCAGGTGGTTCACCTAGATATCTGGTTAGATTGACCATAGTTCGAGCGAGGCGAGGGTCGAGGCTGACTGGTCTAAAGTAGGTACGATCAGTTGCAGCCCGTAAAGCGAATGTTCCCCCGCCTTGGCCCTCTTGTTCAACTATACCCCATATCCACCCATGCTCATTGATGTATTCCGATTCAGGATGCATTGGTTCTGTGGCTGGACCACATGGGTGAATCATCAATATCAAATCAGGCGTTTCAAGATTAATTGAGCGCCCTTGCTTGTGTAACAATGCACCTATCTCGCGTTCCAATATCTTCGTATTCTCATCCTCAATGAAGCCTATTCGATGAACACGTACCATCACTGTTTGATCAATATCTGGATGATTATCATTGAACCAAGATGCTATCAATTCAGGAGATGGGCGTTCATTTGACTGATTAAACGGATGAAGAAGACGATCAATTAGAGATGCAGCAGATATATCTGGAATTCCAGTAACAATCACTACGCGCGGATGAATTACATCATAAATTTCAGCAAAACTGCCCGCTTCCGAACGGAACAAAGGTGGATGCCAGCCGCTCCCAACCAACATGGACCTAGAGGGGGCCGCCATGGTAGTTGGAGGAACCATTGGCCTTCAATCCTATAACACGCGAAGTACTCCATCGGCCCATGGTGGGCGCGTCCGGCCGGAAACGGGGGAGTTTGTCCCTGCTTCTGATTGTCCTATTCTGCGTACCTCTACTCCTTTCTGGAATTCAAGCTCAGGATGAGGACCCGCGTATTCTCAGCCATGAGAGAAACACACTCTACTTCTACGGAAACAACGACGACGGAGGTGCATCAAGTGCGTGGCAAATGTGGAATCATGCACAAGCATCTGATACCGATAGTGATGACAGCGTAGGTGAGACCAACGCCTTCCAACCCGGAGACCCTAACAATGGCGGTGGAACTAGAGAATTCACTTTCGATGGAAAGGTGTCTAACAGCAATGTGACGGAAATCAATCAAGATGTGACGATTACAGGAACTCTCCGATTGAACATCTACTGTCAGCAGGGAAGTTGTTCCAAAGACGTCACGATTTACCTGCGTAAAGGTGGAGTTGATACCACCTCAGTCACAATTTCTCCTGAAACTGAAGGAGGAGATACCTATGTCTTCGAATTCTTTCACAATATCAAGGAATTGAAATCAGGGGAAACCATTGGACTACGGATTCAATTCACTAAGCCATCGGGAGTCGGTGACGGGTATAATCTATACTTGGGCCAGAATAACTTCCAGATGGATATACCCGTGATTCCACCAGACACGTCCGACATTGGTGATGTACTTCTAGAAGATGGCACTAACTGGGAAACCCCCTATGCAGATGCTGGGCTGGGCTTCCAGAGCCAAGCAAGTAGTACGGTTGGAATCATTCTTCCAATCTTCTTAGGAATCATTCTTCTTGCAGGAGCGATTTGTGGCATTATATTCACTCCTGGGATGCCTGGAATAACCGCTGCAGCGGTAATAACTTGTGTGTCACTTATGGGACCAGTTGTTGCCGCGCCAATTGTCGCATACATGGATGTTGCACATCATTCAGATGTTGACATGGAACCGAATGTCTACACAGTGGATCAATTTGCATCATTAGAAGCCAGTTCTGGGAGTTTTCTGACAGATTTTCGTGCAGGAGATGAGTTTGAGATATGGGTACCTCTTGATGGAAGGGAAGTCTATTCGAAATCAATTCAACACAATGGCAGAGATGCTATACTCTGGGGCTTAGGACACCAAGAATATAACGAAATTCTCGGAAATCCAGAGGTCACCACTGTTGCTGGCCGAGAAGCAGTTCAACTCTACTTCTCAAGCATCATCCAATATACAGATGGAGCAGAATGTGAAGGTCAAGATCCCAATGCAACGGAATCCATTGCAGGAGAGGACTTCGATCCCTGTGATGAATTTGACTTAACCATGAGTGCTGGTGTGATGGTGAGGGTGATCTTGGCCCAAGACGGTGATTCTATACGTCCAATTAACAATGTGAACATCACGCTAACCGACGGCAGTCCACGGAATGCAATAGTTTGGACCGATGCCGAACCCATGGGTATGCCACCAAGTTGGAATATGTACAGTATGGCAGGGATTATCCCTGCACTCGGATGTCTTGGATTCGGAATATATGCACTGATGAAGGAACGTGGAGGTTCAATATCGAAAGATGAGGAAGATGAGGATGATTTCTATGAAGACGATGACTTTGACGACGATTTCATTGACGACCTCGATATTTGAGGGGATACCATGGGTTGTAACCTAAAGGATCTCGTTCGCCCTGAATCCATTAATCTCAATGACCTTGAAGGTGAACGAGTCGCAATAGATGTCTTCCTGTCAGCCTACCAATTCATCACGGCAATGACTGGTGAAGATGGGCGCCCCCTGTCAAGAGATGGGAAACCTGTCGCCCATATCATGGGATTCTTAGATCGAGCCACCACGTTAATCGCTGCTGGAATCGACCCTGTCTTCGTATTTGATGGTCGACCTCATAATCTCAAACAAGATACCCTAAGAGAACGACGCGAACGAAAAGAGAATGCAAAAACTCGGTGGGAGGCTGCTGTTGAAGAAGGAGACATGAAGGCTGCAAAAAAACTCGGCCCCCAAATTGCTGAATATACTCGGGAGATGGTACAGGAAACGAAAGATCTCTTCGATACTCTTGGCGTAGCTTGGATTGAAGCTCCAATGGAAGCCGAGGGTGCTGCCGCTGTTCGTGCACGCCGTGGAGAACTACATGCGGTAGCAACCCAAGACTGGGATGCTCTATTGTACGGTTCTCCGATTATGATTAGGAATCTGATGTCTCATGGAACTCGTAAATTCGGACGTACCTTAACCGCAGAAAAAATTGTACTGAGAAACGTATTGGATGAACATGATATTACACAGGAACAATTAGTTGACCTTGGCATCATGATTGGTACTGATTTTCATCCTGGCTTCCGCGGAATCGGTCCAAAGACTGGACTCAAATTAATCAAAGCCCACGGTACATTGGAAGCTGTTGCTGAAGAAAAGGGACATGTTATTCCTGAAAACTTAGACGATATCCGTGGCCTCTTCCATAATCATCCAATTCATACTGGCGTGGATATTCCAGAAGCCGGCCGAGCAGTGGAGGAACAAATCCGACGCTTCGTTCAGAAAGATCGTGGGTTTTCGGAGAGTAGGACCGAACGTGCCTTGGAACGTCTTGCATCCGTCGGCCGCCTCAGATCAGAGTCAAAGCCTACACTCTTCGATTTCTAAACAGCGAAACCTCATTCCATGTATCCTCTTCTCGTGATTCCATGGATTCGGGGGAGAGCAGGTTATCCCCTCCCGGAAACTCATGGAATCGCTCATGGACTGGGTTGCTTCTCCTTGGGCTCTTTCTGAATGTCCTCGTCGTATTCACTAGCAATCTTGGACTCGACACTCATGTCCATATGGCCCGTGGCTTAGAAGAAGAAAATACAGGGGAAGCGAGGCTTCCTTGGGGGCATACACGACCTATTGATTCGATGGCGAGTGACCCTTCATATGCGCCTATATCAGAAGAGGGCTGGTTTGAGATTATACCGAGTTCTGAAATTAGAGTGCATGCTTTCGGACTTGGCCTTATGCTAGTCTTGTGTGCTACGGCCTATCTGGTGTTTTGGAAACTCTTTGGCCATCTCTCTGCAATCTCAACCACTGCGTTAATCTCAATCCATCCAACATTCATATTCGCAACAGGACGTGTATTTCCTGAAGTTGCAATGGCAATTCTCGGCCTTATGATGGCTCTATCCATACTCATCCATCGAATTGAGCCAAACTGGAAAGGAGCCGGGCTATCTGGTCTCTTTTCGACTTTTGTAATGGCAGGCATACTTCAGGTCAAGGGTATGCCCATCCACCTTTCGATAATCTATGGCTCACTTATCGCTGGATGGCACATGCTTGATGGCATGAAGCGTATGAGAATACTGACACGTTCGCCAAAGCATGTAACAATAATCAGTAGTATCGGAATTGGTGCAATCGCCCTACTATATGGCGGACTATTTGGAACCGGGACTATCGGAGTGATTGGTGAATATCCAGAGAGATATGCTTTCGCACTAATCATCGCAACTTTCGATGCGATTGGGATATTCGCATTATTCGGGATGGTGCTCTGGCCATTCATCCGAGGTACAATCCAAAACCTTGGAACTATCGAGAATCATAGTATTGCGACCATTACAGGATTGATTGTCGGTTTATCGACAGTGATTACAATCTACATTGCTGCTCTATGGACCTATGAAGCAGCACTCTGGAATGCGAAATGGCCAACGGTTATGTGGACAATGGGGAACAATGGACGTTACATCTCAATGCTCATGCTTCCCGCACTTCTTCTCATACATCTTGTCGGACAAATCAATCCCTTAGCTGAAACACAAGCAAACCCACAATCAAAAAAGAAGGCGCTAATGCTTGGCGTCATTCTCATACTTCCTCTCTCAATTCTGACTGCAGTTCATGGCCAAACAATGTGGACAGATGATGCTGGAGAAGCGATGGTTGATCTCGGCTTAGAGGATGGAGATGACTTCCTATTCGTCTCTGATGCTACACTGGGGATGCATTGGCTCTACACCTTCCACATAGAGGTTGACCCAACCGGGGAAAACAACATCACTGGACACTGGAGAGACCCGGATTCTGGTTGGATTGAAGATTTGAATAGAAATGAGCCGTTACCAAATCGGGGGGATCTGAAGAATGTGCGATTCATTGTTCTCTCACCCGATATTGAAACAATTCCAAACGATTGGGCTGTAGTATACGAAGGGAAGGCGCCATGGATGAACGGTGGAGGGACTTGGCGCGTGCTAAGTCAATTCTGATTGGATTCATCGACTTCGATAATCTCTGCCAACGTTTTCTTTTCCTTTCTGAACCAACGAAGGCGTTTCTTTGAAGGGTCTGGGACATAATCGTGAGAACGAAATATACTCGGTAGCATCGAATCTGGAATCACACGAAAGGGCATTACAAATGCGGCAACACCAAGGAACATCTCAGCACCAGGTAAACTGAATACACGAAGAGGAGGCAGAATAGTGCCCGCCATCGCGAACTTCTCAACAGCATTTTTCCTTTCTTTCCGCGATGTTCTTCGACCAATCTGAATTTTGTACAGTGTAAGAAAAGCATCCTTGAGTTCAAAGGACTCGTCCTTTACCTTATCCCACCCTGAAGAAAGAGAATCGCCCCAACCTTCAGGATCTTTAACAATGGCCTTAGCGGCTTCCGCTTGCTCTGAACTCATCACGCCTCTCGCCTTCTTGGCTCCCTTAACGGCCATTGAGCCGTAAGAGAAGATGCGAAGAAGGGCCCCAAGCATGAACGAAGATAGGGGGGTCTGGTCTTTGTCCCTATCGTCACTTTTTCTTTTTACGCTCGTCCTGAATCTTGGCACGGATACTCGTACATGTCTTAGCAATCTCTGAGAGTTTCTTGCGAAGTCGGCGACCTGCTGCATCAATACCACGATCGTGCTTCGCAGCATCTGCAAGGGTGTCATTCAAGTTTTGGATCAAGCTGTTGATATCTCCGGTTACAGACATAAGGAACCCTCTAAATTACCCTTCAAAACTCTTTGTTTGGTGTGCTAAAATTGAGTTAGGCTACATATGCAAATGATTCACTAGGAACTATAACAATATCAAATTCTGGTAATGTCATCTCGTTCTTCGATGTCGATTGATTCTAAGAAATTGGAGTAAAGAGATGATTCGATTAAGCCTGACCTTAACAATGCAGATAGTGTATCAAGAACAATACAATCTGAATCAATGCCATAGAATCGTCTCAGGGCTTCACGTGTATCTGATCGACCAAAACCATCGGTACCAAGGACATGGAATGTGCCACTAACCCATGGACGGATCAAATCCGGGACTGCTGCTATGTTATCGCTAACTGCAACTGTAACTGGGACGCTGTCATCCAATTGCTGTTGAACCCAACTTGATTTCTCTTCCTGGCTAGGATTTCGACGATTCCAATCTTCAGATTCCATTGCCTCACGTCGAAGTTCCCCATATGATGTGGCAGAGAAAACTTCAGTACCAATTCCGAGATCTCGAAGTTTTGTTGCTGCTATTTCGACCTGACGAAGTATGGGTCCTGAACCAAGTAAACGTACTTGGGCACCATCTTGTTCTTCGATACGATACAAGCCTCTCAAAATGCCTTCAGTCGATTCTTTTGGTTTAGGAGGCATTTCCAAATTTTCATTGTATGCGGCAATATAGTACATTACGTCAGATTCATCAACATACATCTCATTTATTCCATGATGAATAATCGTCGCCATTTCATATGCATAAGCGGGATCATATGCACGCACCGATGGATTCGACATAGCAAGAAGAAGTGAGTGTCCATCCTGATGTTGCAAACCTTCTCCATTGAGGGTTGTTCGCCCGGAAGTTGCACCTATCAAAAAACCACGACAACGACTATCCGCGGCAGACCACACTAAATCTCCAATTCGTTGGAAACCGAACATAGAGTAGTAGATGTAGAAGGGAATTGTAGGCGTTCCTTGGGTAGCATAAGATGTACCCGATGCAATGAATGTTGACATCGCGCCTGCCTCATTAATCCCCTCTTCAAGTATCTGACCCGTCTTACTTTCTTTGTAGCGCATGAGAACTTCATAATCCACAGGGGTGTACAATTGCCCTAATGGAGAATATATCCCTAACTGACTAAACAATGGGTCCATTCCAAAGGTTCTAGCTTCATCTGGAACAATTGGTACTATTCGAGAACCTATGCCTTCTACTCGTGTTAAATTACGTAATAGACGGACAAATGCCATTGTCGTACTCACCGCTTGTCCGTTTTGAGTACCGGTATCGAATTCAGAAAATGCCTCCACTGGAGGTAGTGGAAGATCAAGTGAATGAGCGCGCCGTTCCGGTAAGAATCCGCCTAACAAATCACGGCGCTTACGTAAATATTCAACTTCATCCGGCCGCTCCTCAGGAAGAATATATGGTAAATTTTCCAAATCTTCATCTGATAAATTCAAACCGATTTTATCTCTCATGAAATGAAGTGCAGAATTGTCTGCTTTCTTTTTCCCATGTGTTGCATTTCGACCTGCAAATGTTGGACCTAATCCATATCCTTTGATTGAACGAGCGAGAATTACTGTTGGCTTACCTTTGCAATCAATAGCAGCTTTGTATGCAGCATAAATCCGATGTAAATCATGTCCTCCCATGTCATCTGTCAAAGCTTCAAGTTCCGAATCCGATAAGTGGTCAACCAATGCTTCAAGACCTGGAGAATTGAACAATTCCTTCCGAATAACCTCACCTGATGCCGTCATGATTCGTTGCTCATCACCATCGGTTAGGCTTGCTAGACGGGTCGCAAGTAGACCTTGAATATCTGCATCAAATAATGGATCCCACATCCTCCCCCATAGACATTTGATTACATTCCATCCAGCGCCAGTAAAGCGAGATGCGAGTTCTTGAACAATTTTCGTATTACCACGAACCGGGCCATCGAGACGCTGGAGATTACAATTCACAATTATAGTTAGATTATCGAGACCTTCCCTACTTGCAAGAGTTAATTCTGAGAGAGATTCTGGTTCATCGGATTCTCCATCACCCATGAAATACCATACTCGACTGTTGTCAGTATCGATAATACCTCGATCTCTTAGGTATCGATTAAAACGAGCTTGACGTATGGCAGTCATTGCACCAAGACCCATACTGACAGTTGGATATTCCCAATATTCTGGCATCAAACGAGGGTGAGGGTAGGACGAGAGACCGTTAGTAAACGCTTCACGACGGAAATGTTCAATTTTTTCGATATCAAAACGGCCTTCCATCCAAGACCTCGCATATAGTCCCGGACTAGCGTGCCCCTGCCAATAGACGTGATCGCCATAACCATCTCCATCCTTACCACGGAATATATGATTCAATCCGACTTCCCATAGAGTTGCAATACTAGCATATGTCGAGATATGACCACCAATGCCATCAAAACGCTTGTTAGCACGCGTAACCATCATCATCGCATTCCAACGAAGAATATCTTGAATCCGATTTTCTAAATCGATATCACCTGGGTAATCGGGCTCCTGATTAGGAGGAATTGTGTTGAGATACGGTGTCTCGGTTAATTCCCCAACTGGAACACCGACCTCTTTTGCCGCTTCCACTGTACTGGCCAGAACATGATGAGCACGCAACGATCCCTTGTGCTGATTAACTGAAATGATAGATTCACGCCATTCAATAATCTCCTCAGGATCATCTTCAGTGGAAAGATACTCGAAACTGGAAATCGGCTGTGATTCAACAGTAGATGACGATTCATCCAAAGAGGGATTCTCGTCATCTTCTAACTTGGAAACAGTGGATGTTTGAGTTGTTTCCTCGTTTTCAATCTCAAACTCAGCGCATATTTGACCCACTGGAAGAATATCTCCTACATCTCCTGTCAATCGGGTAACTATTCCTGTAACAGGTGAAGGAATCTCTACTGTTGCTTTATCCGTCATCACGGACAGTAGAGGTTGATCCTCGACAATAGATTCTCCAACTGTTACAAGCCATTCAACTACTTCCCCTTCAACAACACCTTCTCCAATATCTGGAAGGCGAAAGGAATGAACACTCATGCCAACTAACCTCTTGTTGATTATTGCTCTACACACCTGCATTTATGCATTATTGAATCAATACCACCATACTATTTCGAAATCTGAAGAGGAGGGCTCCAATTCCCATTCAAACGAGCATGGTCCAATAAGTGCCAGTAAAGGCTTACAACCGAATTTGATTGAGATTGTATCTCCTTATCAGTTGCATACTCTGCACGTCTTAATCTCCTCCATGAAATACGAGAATGAAATCGGAGAGCAGGGTGATGTAAAGCAGGTCCGTTTACTGGTAGATTATGACGTGTATACCACTCTCGTTCAACAATATTTGATTCAACCATCGACTTTCGAATCGTATCCCAACCATTGATTTTACCTGTAGAATCACGACCTGTCTTGTAACGAAGTAGAGAAACTGGATTCACCGAGGAATCCATGGAAATGCCAACCGAAGCTAACACAGGTGCCATCCAAGGTGCAATATAGCCTCCAGGAGCCCTGAACCAAGGTCGGAATACTGAACCTACGGTGGAAGAAATATGTTCAATCGACTTCTCAATCATTGATTTGAACTCATCAGGACGTGGAGCCCATGCGGACCAACAGATGTGATGCCATCCGTGTACACCAATCGTAATACCTGGCCGTAATCCAATGAGATTCTGCAGACGTTGAGTAAAATTGGAATCCTCAAGTTGTTCACCGACTACAAACAAAGTGATTCTTGAATCCTCAGATTGAGAGGACCACCATCTCTCAAAGCCGTCGAATCCTTGATTCAAACGTTCACTCATTGTTCGAGGTGTATGATTTTGAGGCCAAGGCGTATCCTTTGATCTACTTGGATGGCCAGATATATTCGGATGATGATGAATATCATCAGTATCTAGAGAACACCAGATTCGTTGCATTATCTACCGTCTCCAGTAAGAATCCAATGAGACACATACAAGATGTCGCTACCGTCATCATCTACCATCCATCTTTCTACCTCTGATGGGATCCCTCCATGTCGTTCAACCGCTGATAGGATAGTGCGGACTCCTCCATCATTACATGGATTTGCCATCAACTCAACTACATCTACTTCACATCGTTTTGCGACATCAATCATGACATCGATGCTGATAGTAGCAATCCCACGACCTCTTTTCTCAGGAGCAATCCAATAGCCAAGATTCCAATGAATGCCTCGTCTCGTCTTCTGCTGTTGGGAGGTTCTGAATCGAACTACATCAAATCCAATAATCCCGAGGGCGCCCAATCCATCGTTCTCACGGATTACCCAATGATGATAATTCGAAGCATTGGGTCCAGATGACACATCTACTATGAAAGAGGCAATTTGTGGCCCAATTGGTTCGTTACGAGACAACCATGGCATAGCACGATGGACAGAGTCGGGATCCCCCCTGAACATCTCGACGACTTCTACAACATCCACTTCCTTTAGAGGATCAAGAACATGGTCCTCGCCCGCAGGGTGGCGCATTCTAGTAGGGTGCACAAATGTGGGATGACGAGGTAGTGATTCAACTCAACTGTTTGAGGGCAGCAAGGACATGCTCATCATTTCCGTAATCTTTACGCGCAATCTCAAGCATAGATGATAGAGCATCTGAACGTCCAAGACTCTTCAGTAAAGCGCCAACATAGAGCATCAATCGTGTTCTATCTCCAAGATGTGGTCCTATCTCGTCTAAAATTGCTGCAGCTTCTTCCATCTTTTTCATCTTAGCCGCCTCCATAGCGTTCTTCACCTTACTCGCGAGAAGACGATCGTCCCAAGGCTCAACTTGTGGCCAAGGCCAAAGTGATGGCGGATTTGTAGATACAGTTTGAGAAGAAGTTGTAGGAGTGGTCGGGAGATTTGGCATTGGTGCCGGTGCTGAAGCAATCGGGGCCGAAGGCTGAGGGGTAGATACAGGCACAGTAGGCATTGTTGGCATCGACGGTTGGGGAGTAGTTTGTGTATTTTGAACCGCTCCTGGGAGGGTCGGCAGACCTGTTGAAGCGGCATTTTTGAAGGCTTCAGGAGGAGGAGCAGTGACCGGTTTTGGTTCATCTACAGGAAGAGAGGTAGGCACCACTTGAGGTTCGGGGGCAGGGGCATTCACTGCATTCGAATTTGTTGAAATTGCTGTCGGCATTTCCGGTATGTTGGGCATCGAATTAGTAACTAAAACATCGGGCGATTTTTCAGCCTCGTCTGTTCCGTTCTGAGGCAATACAGGTGTTGTATCCGATTCTGACCAATCCTCCGTTAATAGATCCTCATCCATTCCAGGGCCTTCTTTTGATACTGGATCAACAATCGCAATGCGAGTAGGTTCAGGAATAGAGAGATCTTCCTCTTCACCCTCCGGGACCACGAACTTCTCCACCTTGGAGGGGGCATCATCACTCGTGAGAATATATTCCTCTTCGCCTTCTTCCTTGCCGACCTCCTCATTACTAACCAATTGACGAGCGAAACCAATTTTCGATGAAACCGTGACATCTTCGGAATCTCCGTAATCGGCAACTTCCACACTGAGGTCGCTCATATCGAAAGTGTGACTTGTCCAATCAACATCTATGCCGTCCTCCTCAGAGTCTGAAAGTTCGGAGGTTAACTCACTGAGAAGGTTACCGACCATATTTTCATCTGAACCCCGAGATTGTTGATGTGTTCCAACTGTAAAATCGTAATAGCATCTCGAACAGGATTCGACGTCCAAAGGGTTCTCAAGAGTACAAAGAGGGCATATTCGCACATCTTTGGTCTTCTCCTTCTTCCGTCGCCCAAACACCGATTCCATCCTCCGGTATTCGCACCGTAATGAAGACCGTGGTTAAGTCCTCCCTGTCCCTGTTGATACAATCGCCCTTCGAGCGCTAACTGTTTCGCACGGGAGGGACCATACACAATGACCATGTTCGTAGACCATGGGTCGTGACGATGGACGCGTTCATCGCATTGATACCTCTGGAACAAATGAAGAGGAATCGCTAATCTCAAGGAAGAGCCAAGACCACCATGCACGATTTATCGACGCTATCCGTTGGGAACTTGAAGATGAAATGGAACAGGTAGAGGACCGCTTGAGAAACTGGAGTCGAGCAAGGTTACTTGCTCATGGGGTAAGTCTCTTCGATCTCAAAGCACGTTCAGCAGGATGGATGTATGGAATGCGTCTACTCCGATTAAGTGTTGAAAAGGGAGGGGTGATGCCAGCACATCGATTCAAGCATGGAGATATCGTACTACTAAGCCGAAACGACCCCCTCGGTCGACAAGCGTTAGAAGGAGTTGTAGCACGAAGAAGTCGAAATCATATCATCCTCGCTATGAACAATCTTCCAAAGGGCCATCGTCAAGGAATTTGGCGCATTGATCGAGGAGCTAATCGAATTGCACATGACCGGATGAGGGATGCATTAAACGCATTTCTAGGTGATGAGAAATCTACCTCACTAACCAATCTGCTTCTTGGCCAAGGACGAGATATAGAACAAGCCGCCAACGTCGATCATGGAATAAAGGGGGGGAATAGATCAGAATTAACGGAGGAAAGCGATCTAAATTTAAGTCAAAATGAGGCCCTTAATGCAGCCATCACACGACGATTGACACTTATCCAAGGCCCCCCAGGTACCGGCAAAACTCACACTGCTGTTCGAATTCTCCGGCGATGGTCATTAGAAGGAAATGCACCTATTCTAGCTGTTGCTGAATCCAATGTGGCTGTCGACAATCTATTGCAAGGGCTCCTTGCAATCGGGGTCGACGCTGTTCGCCTCGGTCAACCTGTAAAAGTTCGAGAATCTCTACGGGAAGCAACCCTTGATGCAAGAATGGAACGACATCGTCTTCAAAAAGATCTGAAAGCAATTATTGATCTAAATGAGAATCTTGCTCGTAAGATATCTGGATTGAAAGGGAAAGAAAAGGGGCTTGCGCACAAAGATCTCAATCGGGGCTGGGGAGAAGCACGACGAATTGAGCAGCAAATGAAAGAAGATATCCTAAACACAGCGAAGGTCATCTGTGCAACCTGTATCGGTTCAGGCCATGACATTCTTGAGGGTCGAAGATTTCCACGAGTTCTAATCGACGAGGCGACACAAGCCACAGAGCCAGCGACCCTTGTTCCTATCACCCGTGGATGTCGCCAACTTGTCCTCGTCGGTGATCATCGTCAACTTCCTCCAACCGTTATTTCGAAAAGAGCAGAAAAAGGCGGACTTGGGATATCTCTCTTCGACCGTATGAGGGGGCTTGGTGTCCATTCAATTATGCTCAAAGAACAATATCGAATGCATCCAATTATCTCGCAGTTTCCTTCAATGCAGTATTACAACAATGCTCTCATCGATGGTGTTCAAGCAGAAGAACGGCTCGCGCCTACTGGCCTAATCTGGCCAGATTTCGAACGACCAGTCGCATTCCTACCAATTGAAGGAGGGGAAGTAGTCGCTGAAGATGGCCATTCACGAGCGAATCCTGCAGAAGCCTCGTGGGTAGTCCGTATACTCAGTATGCTGCTTGATCCTGGCGACCTCAATAACTCTGACATTGGAGTCATTACCCCATACAACGGGCAAGTACGAGCAATCTTGGACCTACTCGAACAGGCTGGCGGCACCATGTTAGGCGACCGATGGCATGGTGTGGAAGTTCGATCCGTCGACGGGTATCAGGGTAGAGAAAAAGAAGTAATTATTCTCTCAACGGTCAGATCTAATTCAGAAGGAGAAATCGGATTCCTCGATGATGCGAGACGACTGAATGTGGCTATCACACGAGCGAAACGGGGATTAATCGTCATCGGCGATCCAAATACACTTAGAAATCAGCGAGATTGGGACTTCTGGCTGACTTGGGCACAAGAACGAAACCTCATGGCTTGGCACCTACTGCACATGTAAGAGAACGGATAGGTATGGACCCAATTTCGACCCATGGAGGCGTTACCAATCTCGCTAAACACATCGTCTCAGTGGAACACGGTCACTGGAATATTCCTGACGGGACCATTCTCGCTCCAATACACAAGAGAGCGGGGGCATTCATGCTCGACGTTATCTTCGTCAACACTCTGCTTTCGATTCTATCTGGGTCTCGAGTCATGTTCGCTTGGAGTCTATCAATGTGGACTTCGTCCGATTGGGACCACTCGTTTGCATGGTCTATTGCAATCCTTTTCGGACACTTTCTGTATTGGAGATACACTGGATTAATGCTATCCAGATCTTTAGGTCAGCGTCTTCTAGGTTTAGCAATTGTTCGAGATAATGGTGATGCAATGGAATCAGAAGATTGGGATCAAAGATCGGTTCGTAAACTCCTCTATCTCCTTCCAATAATCAATATCTGGTTCATCGTTCGGGACGTTTTTCGTATGCATCAACGGCATACTCATCAAAGCGATATTGACCTCGCTGCAGGAAGCATTGTAGCCATCGCGAATTCACTCCCTGTGGCTCACCGAGGGCCCATTCGCTGAAGACCACATGGAACGATTTCAAGTATCGAATCTCCCCCTGCTTTCGTCATGGCCCTTCCGACGACGCTCCATATCGGAGACATTGTCGTTCACATTACCAGTATTCAAGATGACATTGACGAAGAAGATCGGGACGCAATTCTAATTGGAATCGTCGTCCAAAATAGTAGTACACAAGATGCTACGGGGGTTTCACTTTCGATAGAAACTTCTGGTGCAATAACCAGTGTGTTCAAAGAACTCCCATCAAACATCCCTTCTGGCACCTCAAATGAGGCAATGTACTTCCTTCCCACAGGTTGTGGCGCTTGGATGCTTTCAGTCAACCATGCCGGATTGCGTGGAGAATTAGGGCCCTTCCCTGATGGTCATCGGCATGTAAGTGAGGCTCCGCCCCTATCCAAGATGGCTGCCTCTGCCTCAACTGGCAATTCTAGCGTAGGAGGTGATGCTTTTGCTGATGCCTTTCAATCCGCCCTCTCTGGCTTCGGCTCTGAAATGACTGCAGAATCTGCAATTGCAATGGATGAGGGTGATCCACTCGCAGCTGCATTCATGAATTCTGGTGCTGCACAAATTCGTACATCAACACCAGATATGATGCAACCAAACCCGGTAACTCAGTCGAAAGCGTCGGTACCTGCTCCCCCACCACCGCCGCCCCCTGCACCCTCCACCGATTCCCCGCAAGAATCCGTGCCCGAAGCACCGAAGGAATCTGAACAAGAGCCAGGGCCAATGGGGCCACCACAAGGACCACCGATGGGACCCGGACCAATGGGGCCACCACAAGGACCGCCGATGGGATCAGGACCAATGGGGCCACCACAAGGGCCACCGATGGGACCCGGACCAATGGGGCCACCACAAGGACCGCCTAAGGATGAGGAATCCAAATCTGATTCGTGAAGTGATGATGATGAGGGAAGCAGTCATTGAGGTATGTAGCGGGGATACAGCATTCACAATCGTACCTCCTGAAACCGTTTCCTGTAACATGGATATTGTAACTAGGAGAATAGAAGATGCAGGATTCGTCTGTAAGTTGAAGAGTCGATTCTGCCATGTATTCGAAGGTGATTACGAACTTACATTGTACCCTTCCGGGAAGTTACTACTACGCGCTGAGGATATCGATGAAGCACGACGTATCGCATCACTCCATCTAGACGTCTGGCTTGCTGATTGAGGGTCAAGAATGTTTCAACAAGATTTTCTCAATCGAATCAAAAATGCGCTCCCTATTGTCTATCCAACGACCACTCTGCCTGCCCTTGGTGTAATTCCAACAACAGAGGGATTAGATCATCTATTCGAACTCAAAAAAAGAGACAATCTGAAAATTGTGAGTATCGCGGTTGCAGAATTCAAACAGGTGACGGACCTCGTACAAATTCCCTCTTATCTCGAGGATTTTCTAGAAATGTTTTCGCCCGGATCAATTACAACTATCCTCGAAGCGAATGAGCAATTGGATTCACGACTAGGTGGAAATTGGATTGCTATACGAAAGGTGGCTCATCCGACTGCAAGGGATTTGTTAGAGGCCGTTGGACCACTAACTGCAACGTCGGCGAACCTCTCGGGGATGGAGGTAAAAAGCCACTGTGATGAGGCAGCATCAGCATTAGGCCTTCCACCGCAAGCCGCTATCTCAGAACTGTGTCCTGGTGGTAAACCCAGCACATTGATACGTTGCCCTGTATTCCTCCCCCTGAATGACGGGCAGAGCCTAGAGATTGTGAGGGAAGGAGTCGTTCATTCAGAGGAGGTAAAACACAAATGGAAGGCCCTGAATTGAAGCGTTGGAGAAACGCGGGGGCTGTAGCGCGCCGCACTCTCGACCATATCTCAGAGAGTATGGAAGCTGGCATGACATGGCATAGTGTCATCGAGAACTCTGAACGTTACATCCGCCGACATGGAGGAAATCCTGCATTCCCTTGCACACTATCGGTCAACAACATTGCCGCCCATTTCACAACGGATCATACACTTACCCCACCCGAAGGGGTTGAAGAGATGGTTCTACAGAAGGGTGACCTCGTTAAGCTAGACATCGGAGTCCATGTTAAGGGAGCAATTGCAGACAACGCCATCACAATCGAAATTGGAAATGGAGGAAATCATACCGATCAAATACGGGCGGCAAAGGAAGCACGAGATGCTTCAATCGAGAAAATGCATCCAGGAACATCTTGGCATGAAGTTGGAGCGGCAGCAGAACAGGTTGCTATTGATGCTGGTTTCCAACCCATTCGAAATCTCTCAGGGCATCAATTGGAGAAGTTCAATCTTCACGCGGGCGTGAGTGTTCCAAGCCATGCTTGTGGATTAAATCATCCAGGATATCGAGGAGTCGTACCTTCCGGCGGAATCTTCGCAGTTGAACCATTCAATACTACGGGTTCGAGTGGCATGGTTGAGAATATGTCTCCAAGAAACTCTTCAAACATTTACCGAGTCACAGGAAACGTAGAAATTCGTCGCGCTGTTGCAAAAAAGAAACTGCGCCCTCTAGGAGCAACCATGGCACGTTACATTGAGGAAAGATACAACACCTTACCCTTCGCTGAACGCTGGGCATATCCCCTGTTAGAGAAGCCTTTTCCAAACGAAGACGAAGAAAGTCATCAAAGAAAATGGAATAGCCTAGTAAAAAAATTGCAAGATATACGATTCCTTGAGACCTACGCGGCTCTACGCTGTGCAGATGGAGGCATGGTGGGTCAATACGAGCATACTGTCCATATCACAGATGGTGGGCCCGAAATCATGACTCTGCCTTGATTCATTATTTCTGTCCGAACCATTATACCCCCCCAGCCCTCAGTTGATACCGTACAGGGACCTGAAGTTTCGTAGAGTGCATCCCATCCCCTCGCGTTGTCCTTCTGCCCTGTACACCTAAATGATGGGTCGACAGACAAAATTCGACGTATCTACAAATAGAACGCTCCAAAGTTCGCGTCCGAGTGAGGATATTTTCCTATCCAAAATATTGCATAACATACATAAAATTTCAACCATATAAGGAGACGTCTTTCATTTACAAACATACAAAAAGACGATTCATGGCGGCAGACAGGTTAATATCAATGAGCGTTATGGGCAAGATGCCCCCTCCTAGCGTTGGGGCAGAGGACAAAAACATGAACAAGAACATGGAAAACAAGAACGATGAGGCTGTCAGCCCTGTCATCGCAACCATCCTAATGGTCGCGATCACGGTTGTACTAGCAGGCGTACTATACGTCTGGGCTAACAGCTTGGCGAGTGACCAGCCGGATGCAGCAAGTCTGAACAACTTCGACGCATCTGACGCAAGCGCTGCAGTGTCTGCCGCTACGGACGACACACTATTGCGCCTGTCTTGGACGTACGCAGATGAAGACCTTAACTGGGCTTTCGTGAGCTTCAAGCTCGAAATCGGCGACAACGTCTACGACTGTGAAGTCGCAGCGAACGCAGCAGACGGCGATGAGTGCATGATTGTGCAGAACGGCGGCGATTCGGACACCCAGTGGGAATCCGACGAGATCGTCTTCGTCCAGGAGCACAACACGGACATCTGCAATGCTCAGTGCACTGTAGAAATCACTGTCCAGTACAACGGTCAGGTTCTATCCGGAACCCCATCCGTTCCTGTCGCTTGAATCGCGATAGAATCGTTCTGATGACAACACTGCCGAATTGACGGCACAGATACATCCCTTGGCCTCTGGGATTGGCTCAGCGCCTTTCCCAGGGGTCAGACCCCTTTTTCTTTCTCTGACTCCAATCGAGCAGCGCGTCTCTGTTTGACTGAGTTGGCTTCCAAATTGCAGCGTTTCGTCGAATAATGCGATCCAAATGAACGCGCATCAAGATAGATTGACCACGAAAATATGCTTTCAACGTCCGACCTAATGGAATTCGATCACCCATTAGATACACAATTATGCTCAACGAGGATGCAAACGCAAGAGCAAGGTCTCCAAATTGCGTGCTTAGTCCACTCTGAATTCTAAACATTGTCAAAGCAATATGGGCAAACATCGCTGTGAGTGAAATCGTAATCATAACTGGGCCAACAAGATGAATCCATGCCTGCCGCCGAAGAATTTTACTGAATCTACCTTCTTTCTGGCTCAACCAGAGATCACGATTTAGCCAGAATAGATTTTGAAGACCACGAGCACGACGAATTGAACGTTGATCATTCTCCACGGAGTCTGAGGGTATATATTCATGAAATATCAATTTAGAATCAAAAATGCTCTTCAATCCGGACCGGCGTATCATTATGGCAAGCTGTGAATCATCTGCATTTGTTGCCATATCGAGACGAGTGTCACCAACCGCATCTCTTCGAAATGCAAGCAAAGAGCCTTCGAAAATAGGAGTTGAATCTAGTATGCTCTCACCAACCCTCTGATCGATGTAGAATCTACGATATGTCTCTTCATTCCTCTCTGCAGAGGTAAATGAGTCAGTGATTCGACGAGGCGTGCCACTAACTGCACCAATATCTGAATCTGAACCGAACCATCTAGAGATTCGATTCAAAGAATCA
>JAZADD010000003.1:0-12729 GCA_036124005.1 Thermoplasmatota archaeon | reverse complement strand
AATCCAGAAGTGATGCAAGATAGGTAGGTGTAACCCTCATGGTACTCAGCCGCCCAGAGGAATGGCACCCATCCGAAGTCGTAGTAGTCGCTATCGAGAATTACACCCTCACCGGCGTTGGGGAGATGGAAGGCGACCGTGGAATCAGAGTATACTTGGGTTCGATTCATCGTTCCATCAAGACCAGCAACCATGAGCGATTCCACATCCACAACCCAAAGACCTGCGTGGTAATGACTCAGGTAAACACGTGCATCCCATGCGCCCCCATGACTATGATCAGGGCGATCAGGTGTGCCTGTTTGGAAGATGTGTAAATCTGCATTATGTGGGGAGAAAAGAAGCCATTCCTCTCCTGTCGGAATGAAGTGATCATCAGCGTATGGAATCTCCCAATCGTGAATCAACTTTGGAATAAATCGGAGATTACCATTTTCGTTAGTGTACTCCGTGGTATCGATGAGATATGCCATACCTGTTCCGATACTTGTTGAGAGAACCTCTGTTGCAAGGAAGGTAAGGTGCATTTTACCTGCAGGATAACCAAGATGGCTTGCATCAACCATTTCATCAAAAGGTTCAGCGTAGTGAATGTAAGATGAACGACCGCCATTTTCGTTGCCCGTTGTCCCACTGTCAGGCTGACCATCGCCATCATGATCTGCAAAGTCCATCCACTGGCCAACTTCTGGAGCCCGCCAGTTACACCCAAGTTGAGTGCCCCAAGAAACACGACATGCTCCACCAATGAACAGATACTCGGCCATATCCTTGTTTGGATGAGGCACATCCGTCACATCGAATATACGAAGCCCGGCTTCCCAGTACGCTCCGTAAACATAGGTCCGCCCGTAGCGTGGATCTTCAGGATCTTCACCTGGCCAAGTTTGGACAGTCATGTCATGAATGTAGATCCAACCACCACGAGTGGTCTCCCATGACACTTCTGCCTCACCCACCTTGACTATGCGTGGAAGATCCCCGTAACCTGCGAAATTCAAGTGGGCGATGGTGACTCCGCCACAAGCATCACCCTGTCCAACATCGCAGTCGTCATAATCAGGATTGGCGACGAAAATATACCACTCTCCATCAATCATGTGAGTGTAGAGGTTGTGTGGACCACTTGGATGGTCTGCGTCATACCAAGAATCAACCCAAGTAGGATCTGACTTATCTGTAACATCGATGAGAGTAACTGTAACCTGTGCAGGATCGCCCCATTCACCGACATTTGGATCTGCATTGCCACTATCCACCAATTGATTCTGGACGATGACATACTCGCGACCATTGTACTCGAGATACTTGACATCAAGCACCTGTGTGTTAGGATCGAGATAGACGCCAGTTACTGTTGTGTTTCGAGGGTCAGTGACATCGACAATATGCATCTCCTTCCAACCTGCAATGTAGGCATATCGGCGACCGTCGGGCGCATCAGCAACCTGGACCTCAGCGTTGCCAGGTTCAGTCAATGGGTTGAACGATAGAGCCTCTACATTGGGTGGAGAGAGGTTATGCTGGGAACCATTGCGATGATCATGGCCTTCAACATCCTGAATCAAGGGATCAAAAAGAACGACTCCTGAGGGCTCATCATCAGAATCAACACCAGATGTCGTAATGGCCATGACAGCTGCACCAAGACTAACTGTTGCCAGAAGTGCGACTATGACGTATCCTGCAATCATCCGGCCTTCCATCAGAGCACCCCCCCGTTCAGCGAATGACATGCGCACCGGTCCGAAGGTGTTGAAGCCATCGGCCTAGTCAGGAGTTCATGCACAGAGGGGGCATTGCTGTAATCGCCCTTCTTTGTATGTGTCTGAGTGCCCCTACAACATCTGCACACGACCCCACGACGTTCACCGTAATCGTGGGAGAAAACGGCGCAGTACCATCAAACATCACGGGACAAGTTCTCTTCACCAACGACAGTATCTGGTTCCGCAATGTAGACGATTCAGGAAACAACACTCATCGCCTGACTATCGACATGAATGGAGATGGCTTGTTCAACGGTACAGATGACCTCTCATCTGGAAACCTCAGTTCATCCTGTGAACTTGATGAAAACGGAACCAAAGTAGATTCGAGCTGTGAAGTGGTCTGGAAAGTGGCACTTAACGCAACAACGGGCCTCATTGCCGGTACTTTCGACTATATCGACGAACGATCTGATGGTAACGTAACCTCAGGTCGCTTCGTAGTAAACCTAGACGACCACCCTGCCAATGTGGGGCCAGATCCGAACTATTCCCTAGACCCAGAGGAAGAGCAAGAAGAGAATTTGGAAGAAGTCACCAATTCAGACCAACAGATGTTGATTGTGATTAGCATGAGTGCAGCGATTGCAGCCGGTGCTGTTCTATTACTCATGATGCGTCCCACTCCAATAGGAATGGATTTTGCTGATGAGAGCGAATAGATCACTCGCCAGTCCATTTGGACACTGTTCCAGAGTCCAATACGATGATGCCAATGATGCTCAAAACGTCACTTCGTTGCATGATATACAATGCTTGACCGTTATGGTAAGCCTCATCCTGGCTGTTCATCCGATCAAAGTCTACGAAGAGAGTAACTGTAGATTCTGCAATCTCTGTGACTCTGATTTCGTTGATTCTACTCCGCACATACCCCTCATCGGCCAATGGTTCACGCAGAGATGAGAAACCATCAATCAAATGGCCACGATTCTCAAAGACAATAGTACCCGAAGGAGATGCGGCAAAGAATGGTGTTCGACAAACATCTGCTATGAATTCGTAATCCCTATTCTCGAAGGCTTTGATGTATTGTCCATAGAGAGCCCTTGCCTCATCTGATTCCATGCTCTGATTATGTGTGGAGCTAGATTTGAGAATATCCCTCACCCTCCGTTAGCCTCAAACCATCAACAGGGGTGGACAGGGGCATAGGGCGCTTAGATCAGCCTGGAAGATCGTCTGGTTTGCAACCAGAAGGCCGGGGGTTCAAATCCCCCAGCGTCCACTCCCTCTCTATCCCTAAACAGGAAACCTAGGGAATCGGTTAGGATTTTAGTATGCAAATACTACCTCAATGGCATGCCTATTGAACTCGCTGCAGCCTTGTTGGATGATGAAGCAATGGAAGTTGTCGGCAACAAAGTCGAGGAAGTCGCACGTCCTTTCCGTATTTTCCGTTATGGTGTCCTTCCAATCTTCATCATTGGTTGGGCGATCTACTTCCTAGGGTTCATGTGAATTGGCGAATGAATCGGTTCGTTGATGGGCCGATGAGTAGAATTCAAGTCATGGCCAGGGCCAAGAGCGTCGATGATTGGATGTCTCATCCAAAGCAGGAACATCTGACTGATGAGCATGGAGTAGATGGATCGTGGGAGACGATGATGGCGCGTGTAGCAAAGTTCCATCACAAACATGACTTCGCGAACCCGGAGAATAACGGCCATGACATGGGGTACCGTATCGCATTGATGGTCGAAGAGTTGGGTGAATTCAGTGCTGCGATTACAAAGGGTAAGCCACAGGAAGAGGCGGCAGAGGAACTTGCTGATGTCCTAATTCTGACACTTGGTAACGCACTAGCCATGGATATTGATCTCGAGGAACACTTCCACAAAAAAATGGACAGGATTATGCAACGTCCATCAAGGCGAGGCGGTATGGGAATTCGTGTGACAGAATACACTGGCGAGCCTAGGTAAGATGAGTGGGGCCGTGGCCGGGACTTGAACCCGGGCTGACAGGACCACAACCTATCGTGCTAACCGCTACACCACCACAGCCATGGAAGTATTCTGTCGACCTTCGCGGGACTTATGAAGCGTTCCACTACCAAAGTGTATACTACTACTCATCGACCCATCGGGTTGAAGGAGAATCGATACCTTCGATACTCATGGCCCGGAGGTCGACT
Source organism: Thermoplasmatota archaeon (assembly GCA_036124005.1). Taxonomy (GTDB): domain Archaea; phylum Thermoplasmatota; class Poseidoniia; order Poseidoniales; family Thalassarchaeaceae; genus MGIIb-N2. The sequence continues at coordinate 8,823 of JAZADD010000003.1, read as the reverse complement.
GCCGTACTCCTGTGCCTGATGTTCCTCGCAGTCCTCCTTTCTCCAACTGCGCAAGCAGTCACCGTTGTCCGTGCAGACCCTGTAGAGATGCTTGACGCTGGAAACTTCTCTGATGCCAACGATTGGACATTAAATGCCGAGAGAAATGACACAGAACCTGCTCCCCATACCTCGATAAGCATTGATGATGGAAGCCTAATTATCGAACACGATCGACCAGAAAATACTGCAGAAACCCGTACTTGGGCGTCATCGTCGTCCACTGGATCAACAGCAGCAACTGGTCTGCCAGATGGCGGGGTAGCTATCTCAGATGGACCGGATATCCGCGTTGATGGATTCAACTTCGGTTCGACAACCAACAATCTTCTACTAAACGTGAGCCTAGTATTCGTATTTGAGATTCCAGATACACTTCAAGACGATGAAGTGAACTTCATCATCGACCGCGGAGACGGACCTATTCTAATTCACACAATCCGCCACACATTCCAACCCACAATCTACACTGAATCTTTTCCACTAATTATCGAAATTAGTGATGAGGATGATCCTTGGACATGGACTGATGTCGAAACACTTGATGTTCTCATCGATTATGTCTCTGTGAACAACTTCGATGATTCCCAGTTAGAGCTTGATGCTGTAGCTGTACATGCACGTCACCGGGCGCCTTGGTATGCATTTGAGACTGCAACTGCAGTACATACAACGCCACCTATTGATTTCCCAGTCTTAGATTTTGATTCCCTAGATGGCATGACTGATGATTTGACAATCGCTTCCTGTGGACTTACTCCCTCATCAACTTCTGCAGGTAAATGGACCATTGAAGACATCGAACGACCCTATGTCCAACAATGGGGAAGATTACATCTTTCGATGGATGGAAATGCCTCAGTCCAAATTCGTGAGTCCCTCCAGACTGGGTGGATTTCGATGAATGATGGGGGTCTCATCCCACTAGATGTAGATCGTATCGATGTACGTGTAACCATTCTCGATGGTTGTGTTGAGGGGCTAAGGATCGACATCAATGACCCTATGCTGACCTTTGATTATACAATCTCAGGAGAAACTACTGGACTGGTGAGCGCCATCTCAACCTTACGAGTTGCACTTGAGGGAGCACTAGTCGAAGAAATCCCGATTACTGCATCCAACGGAACAATATCTGCCCCTGTTGGCCACCTCCTTGGCACTGACGGGGAATCACTCACTATCGGCATAGGAGCTCGTTTTCAATGGTCCTCCGATGGCGACCCCGAGTATGTCCAGATTAACATCGGTGAAATGAGTATCAATGGAGCATATGTGGTCGAATTCGACCAGGATCCAATCTGTGAAGAAATGGATTCTCAAACCTTCAGTGAGGATGAACCCGGCCGGTATATCCCGTTCCGATTCTACTGTACTGATGATATCACTGCAATCGATTCGCTCATAGTTACAGCAACTTCCAGTGATTCCACAATTCTCTCATCCACAGTGGTAAATGGAGAGCTTCTCCTCGTACCTCAAGTTGAACAGAGTGGGGATGTGGATGTACAAATCGTCGTAGAGGACGAACGAGGTAACCAATGGATACAGACACTTCCTGTGTCGATTCAACCCGTAGATGACGCGCCCGTTTTGACTGGATTCGTGACCTCTGTCTACATGGAAATCGGAGCGCCACATGTGTTTACTGTGAGCATCACTGACATCGATAGCGATAATCTCCAAGTGACAACAGATATTGCTTGGGCAACTGCTACTCAATCAGGTTCAGAGCCAGATTCTTGGACTCTAACCTTCGCTCCATCTGAACCAGGGCAAACCTTCGTTGAAGTAAGTGTAGATGATGGCACCACTATCGTAAATCGTACCATTGAAATTATCGCCACCTCCAATCCTGATCTGACCGTAGAAAGCATCGATCTAATTCATGCTGACACCACCCTAACCGAACCTTACACTATCGAACAAGGCCAAATCATCTCGATTCGGGTATGGGTTCGCAACACAGGGATTGTCGAAGCCAATGGCGTGGACGTAGAATGCCAAGCAGGTGACGCTTCCTTACCTGGTGATACAATTGCTACAATTCAACCCGGTGGATTGGACTCAATTGTTTGCAATTGGTCAGCCTCCGGAGAGGGAGATATCATATTCTTCGCCACTGCAGATTCGAATGGCTTAATCGATGAAACTGATGAGACTAACAACGATCGTTCGATTACCATCGGTATCACCGAAGTAAAGACAAATCCAGGAGAAGGAACATCGAGTGATACTGAATCAAAACCCCTGCCAATTATGATGTTACTATCTATCTTGATAGGAGGAGGGGCTGTTGTACTCTACGTGTTCGGTCCTAGAAAGATCCAACGCACACATCAGTTACCTACTCGACGCCCCAAGAATAGGGGATGAACGAAGAGCGCAGGGCGGATAATGCAAAAAACACCGTTAATCTTGATATTCAGAAGGATGGACCCAAGGCTGCTCAGGACCTCTTCGGAGGCGATGAGCGGGTGTGTGTGAATGATGCAAAAACTACTCGTTAGAGTTGAGACAGAGGAGTGGGTCTACGAAGCCTATGAGTTGAGCTGATTGGGACCACCTTGCCACTTACGTGGATAGGTTTCCGACGGCATCAACACAGTATGGGGTCGTGCGACTTCACCATTCTCAATTGATGGGATCTCAGACGTGCTACGCGAAGCGTTAGCCACTGCGACAACCTCGCCCTTCATACTCCAGAGAATTATGTCATCGCCTGTCTCAAAATCGCCATTGATTGCTTGGACCCCAGGCCGTGTCAATACCGCTCCATGAGCGACTGCAGCAACTGCCCCATCCTTCAAGACAAGCCCCGCACGCCCATCAAACAGAGCATCGATGGGCGAGACAATGCGGAGCATGGCGGATGCATCACCTCCCTCCTTCCAGAGATGGACTGCATCGGTTAGTTCCTGCATCGAAATTATCTGTGCCTCTGTAAATCGGCCTGAACGCGTACGTCGCAGTTCAATCAACTGAATCGGAGCATCAATCAACAAACCAAGATCGCGCGCAAGCGTACGAATGTAGGTCCCTGCAGCACATGCAACGCGAACAACTGCGAGACGCTCCTCTGTGTCAAGGATTTCAAAGGACTTAATCCGACGAGTTCGAACTTGGATTTTAACGGCAGATTCCGTAGGTGGAACATTGTAAATCTCACCACGAAGCCTGTCAACCTGCGTGGCTAAAGCCTCCATATCAGCATCACCGCCTACCTTGAGGACGCCGATGTATTCCTTGTCGTGACCTAGTACCTGAGAAGTTAATCTGCGTGCTCGCCCAGTCATGAGTGTCAAAACTCCAGTCGCAAACGGATCGAGAGTCCCGCCATGAGCAAGATGGGCAACACCAAGGATATCTCGTGCCCAAGCCGCTACTTGGTGGGAAGTCGGACCAGGTGGTTTGTCGATTAGAATCAATCCAGAATCAAGGCGTTCTTCGATGGAACGCTCCCATATCGGAGCCCCACTTCCTTCATCGGTAGTGGCCCCACTGTCAAGGACGCGGACAGTCAAGAGGCATCCCCCATTGCAGTAAGAACGACTTGAAGAACGTCTGTCGCAGAAGGCTTCGTGCCATCGATTACGAGGTCATAAGGTTCCATGGATAAGATATCGATGTCGTACAACTCGGTGTAACGCTGCCGGTCAGCCTCCTCGCGAAGAAGCGATTCCTCACGTCGTTTAACATCGTCACCTTCACGCATTGTGACTCTATCCAGTCGCTCATTCAAATCTACTTCAATCCAAATTCGTAGGCAATCAATTTCATTTCGATAGGCCCACCAACCAGCAAGCCGTGATTCAACTATCTCAGGCCCATCTGCATCTTCCATAGCCTCGACTAGACGGCGGTCTAATTCTCGATCTACTGCTGGATCGGATTTGCAAAGTTGAGAAAATTCTGCAACAGAAAGCCCGCGATTAGCCGCCTCTTCTCGAAATACATCGCCCCCGTTCAATGCAGACCAACCTTTCGCTTCGCAAATGCCTCGGACAAGAGTAGACGTGCCAGAACCCGGCAATCCACTGACAGTAATACGGACCATGATCTGGCCTCAGCCTCGGAAGCTCTCCCAACACACGTTGCAACGAAGACGGCCCCCTCTCCCTCTGACGATATTATTGGAATCACAGACGGGACACTCGCCTTGTACTGCGGCAGGAGAAAGAATCGTATTTGCTGACTTCGGCATAGATGATTCCTCCTTGGATGACCTCTTACGGCGACCCCCTCGTTGGGACTGACGAACCTTCATCGAAGATGCGGTTTCCTTTGGACTATCCTTCAACATCGCAAGCAGTGGTTCAGGAATCTTCTCTCCGGCAACCAATAACGGATGGGTTTTGTATCGGATTAATCGGATATGGCGGTCAAGTATTCTGCCTAGTGGCGCACTAAGACAGATGTAAACAAAGACCCAGGCAGGGAATATCCACAACACGCGAGCGTTCAGATCCCACTGTGGCCTCCAAGGTAGACTCAAATGATCTACACGAAAAGATTCCACATTAGTGTACATCCAACCAAAGATACCGAAGATGAAGACCATCGTGAACATCATCGGCCGCATCATTGCTGTTTGCATTTTCATCTGCTCTGGCATCATCTTTTGTTGAATACGAGTAATCTTCTCTAGACGTGCGTGGTTCCGCTCCAAACGCGCTTCATTCATGATTGAACGGAGTTGCTTGTTACGGTGACTGAAGTGTGCTTGCTTGACAGGGTCCATGAAGAAGGAACGAATGATTGTATTGACTACCATGATAGAACAACCGAGAATAAAGACTGTAGGAATGAATAGTGTATCGTGGAATGGTATTGCAGGTTCTAGAACACTGCCAGCAACCACCGAAAGTGTTTCCCTAACGGCCGGAATGAAGATGAAAAACGACATCACAACGAGCATGAGCAACGGGGTGAGCATACTCCCCATCGGGACTTCGGGGGCATCGGATGGTTGCGCCACACCTCATTTTCACGAACGAAGTTGAATGAACCATTCGGTCTGAAACCAGTATCGAAAGGCTTGATTCATTCGAGTTCACTTCAACCGGCATGGACGGACCCGATGAGACCCTTCGTGCTGCGATGTCAGCAGAAGCATCCGGAAATAGGAGCGAGGCTATTACTCTCCTCAAAGGAGCTCTAAAACGATGGCCGCAACACGCAACTTTTGCAGTTCGCCTCGCCGAATCATACCGTGCAACAGGAAATCACAAAGCAGCAGTTAAGGTACTCAAGAAAGTCATCAAAAATCATCCAGAACGACTGGATGCCGTTCTCACTTCTGCTCGTTCAAACCTCGTTCTAGGTAAGGCGAAAATTGCTGAAAGACAATTCATGCGCGCACTCTCAATTGGCATGGATCCGATTGAAGGAATCGTCTCAATTGCACGTTGTTGGATATTACGCGGCCGCAATCAAGAAGCTTGGACGAGTGCATTAGCTGAATTCAAGCGGACAGGTGCCACGCATAGGGGACTTCACGAAATTTTGACTGAAATTGGGCCAAACCTTGGTTATCCCGTGCCATCACTGGACCCCATTGTAGAGCAAACAACGAGAACAGACGATCAGGAATGGAAAGAGTCAATCACTGAAGAAGAAAAATCCTCTTTCAAAACGCAAGACTTCAGGCCTCTGAAATCTGCAAAAGATACCTCAGAACTCTTGGACGAACTCCTCGAGAGTCCGAAAACCAAGCAGGAATCCCAGAGGGATATTTTGGACTTTGAACTCTAGACAAATCGGTATGAACAAGTACTGCACTCAGTGCTTCCCGCTTCGTTAATTGCCTTACAGATAGGGCACTCAATCGGGCTAGCATCAACTGAATCAGCCTCTTCCACCGTCTCGACAGAAGCATCATCTGGATTGAATGAGTCCGCCATGAGTTTATCCATCATAGCATCCATCAAATCGTCCTCACCTTCGGAGGAAGCCTCCTCTTCTTCGGGTTCTTCTTCGACAACCAAATCATCTGCAGTAGCATCATCCTCATCGTCTTCCTCAGAAGGCCCCTCATCTTCAGAAACTTCCTCGGACACCGTATCATCCTCGGATTCTGAATCATCGCCATCTGAATCATCATCGCCATCTGAATCGGCTTCTGAAGTTTCACTCCATGCATTCGCAGCATTAGTGAGTTCCCTCTCATTGAGGTAACCATTGTCATCATCATCGAAACTTGAAGCGTGAGCAATGAAGCCCTCTCGATCCTCAATGCCATGTTTCTTCATGACGCGATCGAGAACGTTGTCAGAGAATCCCATTGACTTGCCAGATGGGGCCTCTTCTTCGCTATCGCCCTCATCTTCAACTTCATCAACTACCAAGGCGGGTGCTTGATTGTTGTAATCCTCATCGATTTCATCACCGAAAGTTACACCATGGAATTCCTGAGCAGACTTGACCTCAAACTCACTATCAGAATCGCCGAGAATCTCATACATTATCTCAATGCGCTCGTCTTTGGCAATCACGCCAATATTCCAGACAACCTTGGTGCCTTCGTCATGAACCTCCTCACTGTGGGCAGTGTCGTGCTCGTTGCCCTTACTGGAGTCGATTCGAGTACTCTTTAGTTCAAAGCCATGGGGAATAACGTCATGGATAATCAAATCCTCAAGAGCGGTATCTGACTTGTTATGGAACATCACGAGAACCTCATAGCGTCCAGCACCACCTGCGGGGAAAACCTCCTTGCCAGTGTTGAATTTACGTCGCTTGTGACTGACTCGTAGGGTTGGAACATCCTCTGCGCCACGTGTGGCAATAGGTCCATTCTTTTCCGCACTGAAATCAACACGAACCGGTGCTGTTACGAGTTTGTTTTCAGGACTTGGATCGGGTGCATGAACCTTGTAACGAACCCTGAGAGTCGAACCGTCACCCAAACCAATAGGGCCCTTAGTTCCAACAGTTATCCGCAATGTGTGACCTGGTCCATCTGGAGATACATGCTCCTCTTCGATTGTCTGACCATCCTTAACATCAACCTTGTACATGTCCGACAATAGCTCATCACCATCGATGTCTAGTCTTACCGATTCAAGATCGGGTGAGGTAAACAAACCAGGGACGTCGTCACTGATACGCATCAAATTGATGTCTGCACTTCCAGTATTCTTCACCTTCATCTCGACATTGATATCTGCTGGCCTGTATGACTTGAGAACAGCCATGTCCATTGCCTTAGATACATCAGCTTCGAGGACTGTTAGCACTGTAGGCTCCATCGTGATTGTGCCGCTGGTCGAACGGGAGGCACGAGGAATTACACTGTAGGTCAACTCTTGACTGAAGTTTGGCTGATCTCGTGAATCAACAGATTTCTCATCACTTTCCCATCGGCCTCCAGGCTTGACATCATCTGGAACATCCATGATATCGAACAAAGGTTCGCTCTCACCTGCGATGTTTACCCTAAGAAGGACTAGATCAACCGCAAAGGAGGATTTGTTCTCAAAGACTGCCTGACAAGCCCAAGTATCGGGGCGCTCACCTTCATTCGCGTTCATGTAAGAAAAACAACGCGAACAGCCGTCGACTTCTTGGAAAGACGTTCCAGATAGGGTCGAGGCTGCTTCATATGTAACGGTGGTCTTACCAGCGTCGAACTCACCCACTTTTGCAGCGATAACATCAGCAGAGAGGGCCACTTGAGCGGTGGAGCCTGCTGGTAGAGTACCAATAGACCACACAAACTCATCGCCATCGATAGCTATGTTGTCATTCTCGTGATATGTAAACTGGGAAGGGATAGTACGGCATACCTTGACATCCGTAAGATCACAATTAGCCGTGTTCTCAACACTAAGGTTGGTATTCACCAATACTGCCTCATCTGAATGCGAAAGAGAGTGAGATGGCTTTTCTCGCTCCGGATGTGTATCAATAACTTCAGTGACTCGAATCATCTGAGGCCCCGAAACAGAGTAGTCGAATGTTGTGTCGGCGCCAGCTTCAAGCTCACGAACACGTATACGACTGTCTTCAAAGTCCGTATTATCTGTCGACGATAGGAACACATCGAGATCCCACAATCGATCCTTTTCACTAGGATTCTGAAGTGTCAATGTTCCATCCACCTTCTGCTTCTGGACATCACCATTGCTGGACACATGCGTATTCTCGACCTCGTGCAATTGAACATTCAACTTGTCACCAATGATGGAATCCACGATTGATACAGGTCGAACACGAGCTCCCGTATGGTCGGCTGTCGGCTCACTGACTGGCACATCTAGGGAGCCAGCATCCACAGGTTCAGACTCAATACTGAGAGATCCTAACGCATCTGTCATCTCAACCTCAGGCTCATCCTCGGTTGCCTCGTCTTCTGAAGAACCAAGCAAATCTGTTGCGAGGGAATCTCCAAGAGCTGCGAGAGGATCAGCATCATTGTCATCGCTATCATCAGATTCAACCTCCAATTGAGGAGGGGTCGAGAGAATATCTCCCCCAAGTAAATCGGCAGGAGGGCCAGGTGGTGCAGGCGGAGCGTCCATCGGAGGCATAGGTGGTGCCATCAAATCGTCACCCATAGGCGGAGCCGGAGGAGCCGGTGGGGCGTCCATCGGAGGCATAGGTGGTGCCATCAAATCGTCACCCATAGGCGGAGCCGGAGGAGCCGGTGGGGCGTCCATCGGAGGCATAGGTGGCGCTGGAGGAGCGTCCATCGGAGGCATAGGTGGCGCTGGAGGAGCGTCCATCGGAGGCCTAGGTGGTGCCGGAGGAGCGTCCATCGGAGGCCGAGGTGGTGCCGGAGGA
>JAZADD010000002.1:0-6165 GCA_036124005.1 Thermoplasmatota archaeon | reverse complement strand
GACTAGTAAAGGGAAGGTCACATCGAAAATCCAAGGAGTAAAGGATGGTTTCAGTTATTGTGGCAAAAAAATGATTGTCATATCATATCGGGATGGAGTCATTTAGTTAGAGTATAAAGTTCAACCATCGTTCTGACCTCTGTGATTCACCCTTTCAATAAATGAATCGAGCATTTTGCGAGGGTTTCTACATAACACCCATTTGACTTAGTGTATTCCTCGGCAAATCGTGAGGGACCACCATTCACACGTACCTGTGTGGAACGCTAACTATTCGGCTAATTCGATACTTATTGAGTTAAATCTTGTCAGCGTTTTATTGTTTAATTGATTAAATTAATTTAAATTAAATAATCATTTGAATTATTTATCGCTTGCACGGTGAAAAAAAACCCAACCTACATGCGAATCATTGATACACTAGTTTTTCAGAGCGGAGTCCCATGAGCGAGCACAGTAAACTTGAGTACATTTGGTTAGATGGTTTTGAACCGACACAGAGTATGAGGAGTAAAACGATGATTCGGAGGGGCTTCTCCGGTTCTCTTGATGAATGCCCTATGTGGTCATTTGATGGATCTTCCACACTACAAGCCGAAGGTGGCGATTCAGATTGTTTGCTCAAGCCAGTTTACATTTGTCACGATCCGGATCGAATCAATGGATATTTGGTGATGTGTGAGGTATTGAATGCAGATGGAACTCCTCATGCCACGAATGGAAGGGCAACAATTGAGGAAGATGATGATGATTTTTGGTTCGGTTATGAGCAAGAATATTTCCTTTGGGACCCTGAAAATAACTTGCCACTAGGGTTCCCCAGGGACCAGACCCCTCAGGGTCAATTCTATTGCTCAGTTGGTGGAAAGAATACCTTTGGAAGAGACATCATCGAAGCTCATCTGGACATGTGCCTTGAAGCCGGCCTGAATGTTGAAGGAATAAACGCGGAAGTAGCAGTAGGTCAGTGGGAATACCAGATTTTCGCCAAGGGTGCTAAGGAAGCAGGAGATCAGATTTGGGTTTCTAGGTACTTGGCCGAGAGGAATGCCGAGAAATATGGTCTAGCAATTGAATGGCATCCGAAGCCATTGGGCGCCACTGATTGGAATGGTTCTGGCATGCACGTCAACTTCAGTGATGGTAAGATGCGTGATGTCGGCGGTGAGGAATTGATGAGCCAGATTTGCGAGGCCTTTGGCCAGAACATCAAGAAACACATCGATGTTTACGGCGCTCACAATGAGCAGAGGCTCACAGGACTACATGAGACACAGTCCATTCACGAGTTCTCCTATGGGGTATCAGATAGAGGGGCATCCATCAGGATTCCAATTGGTACGATTGAGGATGGCTGGAAGGGTCGACTAGAGGATAGGAGGCCTTCTTCAAACGGTGATCCATACAAGATTGGTGCAGTGGTGATTACTACCACTAAATCGTCGTATTAGTGGTGGACGTGCCGAGATTTGAACTCGGGGCCTCTTCCATGCCAAGGAAGCGCGCTTCCAAGCTGCGCCACACGCCCAGTAAGTGAGCGACTCGCCGACCCGATTTAAGGATGCCCGGCACCTCTACAGGGCATGGTGGACCGGAGCCCGAGAGTACCTTATCGCGTTGTTTCAGTCGATGCCGTTCCAACTGACGTGCCTCCTCCCGATCCTGCGGAATGGTTGGATATCATTCGCCATCATGTGGATGATATTGAAGCCCCATTCCTCAAAGGATTGAGTCGTTGGCTCAATGTTAGTTGGTCAGAACCATCCTCGGATTTACTTGGAGTTACTCGGTTTGAATTGGATCCTAATGAGTTGATGCGTAGGCGACGTATGCGCGCTCCAAGTGGTCCAGTTCACATTGAATTACATCCAATCCTAGTAGATGATGAGGCTCTTCTTGCACATACCTTAGTTCACGAGTTACTTCATGCAGCTGGCCTTACAGATCACAATAATCGTCATTATTCTCTAACCGAAGAGATAGCCCCAGCGCCCACTCTCGCAGATTCTCCTGTTTTGATGCGTTTGCGTTCTGCGGTTTTGGATGGACAGGAGATACAAAAGTGGTTATGCACTAATTGTGGCGTTTCATGGAAGCGCACCACGGTATCCCGTCCGAAGAGATGTCCCTACTGTGCTCGTGCTACAGTAATCCCTCACGAAACTTCAGTTGATGATGGACAATAGAATAAGAGTCGATATCTATGGTCCGATCAATCGATCTCAATGGTTATGATAGAACATGGATATCGCGCCTACTAATTTTGTTGGTGATGTTGCTTTCCGTAATGATTTACATTTGTTTTCACGATAGTGGGAATAGCCTTCACATCCATCTTTTACATGGTACTGGTGGTTTAGATAGTTTCATTCGAGGCTTCTACAGGGTTGCAGCAGGATACCTCGCAATTCACACATTGTTATTCTGGATGGTTAGAAATCCAATGCCGGGTGTGATGCAGCCTCTCTTCAGAAAAGAACTGATGGTTAAGCCCCATTCATCTCTTGGTTTGGAAAAGCTTGTTCCTTTCAGTTCATGGACACTGATGATTTTCTGCATATCTATGTGGATCAATGGTGGATTTTCTCTATCCATTCTTCTTGGAGTAACCCCCTCGCCGATCCTAATCAAAATTGGAGTTGCATTTTTTGCCACTGCATTCAGTGCAGCCGCCCTCACTGCAGTAGTGGTTCGCCATGTGATTCTTCCATCAATGATTCAAAATGGGAGTTCCATCGATCACATGTTTCTGCCACATGAACAGGTAATGCATAATTGGGCATTGATTCTTCTCGCTGTTGAATTAGGCCTAGGGTGGATGACAGTGCAGGCCCCTATGGTTAGCCTCGGTCTTAGCTATGGTGCACTTTACCTCATTTTCGCTGAATTCTGGGCCCTCTGGGGTGGAGGTTACTATGTCTACGAATTTATTGATTCTCGTCCTCGTCTTGCCCCCTTTTTCCTTCTGGGTTTGACTATTCTTTGTGCTCTTTCATTTGGTATTGGATGGTTCGTTAGTTTGATTCGCGAGGGTAACCCTGTTTTCGCTGCTTTACTGTTGCTTATCCTTGTGATTGGTTCGACGCGGTTCAAGAATCCTATTTCTTTGGGTGACTTCCCATCGGATTAAGTGCATAATTGAAATGTGTTCGCACCTCGGATTGGATTGGGCGATTGGTGTAGTCTGGATATCATGGTGGCCTTCTAAGCCGCTGACACGGGTTCGAATCCTGTATCGCCCACTCCATAAATCGGGGCGATTGTGAATTTGTATTTTCCATTCTTCTTCCGTAGCGCTGATATACAGGTGTCAGGTCGGGGAAGCGCATGAAGCGTGGTTCCCGGGCTTGGAAGAAGCGAGGCAACCAGCGCTGGAAGTGGCGTAAGAAGAAACTCCGGCGCCGTAAGAGAGCTCGGCGCCAAGCTCGACAGTGAGACCGTCGGAATCATAAACGGGTCTTACTTCCCCGAAGTTACCTCATGGGGGTATAGTATAACCTGGCAGTACCGCGGGCTCCAGTTGCACGGGAATGACGACAAGTGGGTATGCTGAAGGTGGTTTGATGACCAACTGGAGCGCCGACCCGTCGCGGCCCGAGAGTGTGCGGTTCAGGAATTGCACACACTGAAGCGGAAGACACCCGCTGATCTGGGTTCAAATCCCAGTGCCCCCACTCCTAACTCCTTGCTTTGCCGCAGGCATCAAACACTGAGTTGTGTTGATTCACAATATGGCAACTCAATCTGATGAGGTGATCGCTTACGTTGACATGGACGGCGTCCTTGTCGATTTCCCATATGATATCGAAGATATTCACGAATCCATTCGTGAAGAATGCAAAGAATGGTGCGCTCAAACAGGTAACCATCATTCAGACTTCAATGGTTTGTTCTCAACTTTATGTCCGGTATCCGGTGGTCCGGAGGCTCTTGATCGACTTGAGGCTGGAGGTTACACCGTATATCTTCTATCGACTGCTCCTTGGAGTAACCATTCATCATCATCAGACAAGCGACGATGGGTCGAAAAATATCTACCGAATCTTCCGGAAAAGAGATTGATTCTCAGTCATAGGAAGGACCTCAACCGAGGAGCACTGCTAATCGATGATCGGCCGAATAATGGTGCGAAAGAGTTTGGAGATTTTGAGGGACAGCGTTGGATTCACTTTGGTTCTGATGAGTTCCCTGATTGGGATTCGGTACTTACTGTTCTCAACTGTTGAATTGACAGTCGTGAGGTTCATTTCTACCTATGGCTTCGCTTGCTTCCATGGCTCGCACAATTGCACCGGCTATTGGCATGGTTCTGCTGTTGCTCTTCCCCGTAGTGGGTAGCCTCGGTGCTCCTAGCGATTTTGTACCAGTATCTGATTCCTCTAACCAGTATACCCGTATGGAGTGGACAATGGAAATTCCTCATCAAGTCTTCGAGGCAGGTCCTGAGGTCCCTTGGTGGGAGCGTACTACATTGGATAATGATCGAAACCATATTCATGATTCACTTCAAAACCGAAATGAAATCCTGTGGATTGGACTGAGTTACGGTCGTGATGTGGTCGAAAAGGATCTAGATGCATTGCGTGCGCTTGGAATTGAGCCTAAACTCAAGATTGATGCTGTCGATGCGCTTCTTCTCGGTGCTATTGATTCATCTTATCTGAGTAATCTAACTGCACTCGATGGAGTCGTGATGGTAGAAGAATACGGCCTTCTTCGTTTCCATGGTGATATTCAAACGCCTGCAGTCAAAGCTCGTGCTTCGGACGTTTATCCGGATGGAGCATGGAATCTTTCAGTTTCTGGCCAAGGAATCAATATCGCCCTAACAGATACAGGTGTGGATAGCGAGCATCCTGGTTTACTTGGCAAACATGTGGCAGGTTATGATGCGGTTTGCTTTGTTCATTCAGATCCTACTTGTATCCTAAATGGAGGTAGAGAAACGGATGGCTCCTTTGACCCAGATGATGGGAATCAGCATGGTACCGCATGCATGGGGATGGCTGCGGCTAGTGGCATAGGTCCAGATGGTAGCCAGACCGATTACTATGGTTCGGCTCCAAATGCCTCACTTGTCGATGTTCGTATTGGCACCGATGTAGGAGCTGGCCCCTTCGAGAATTACCTACTTGAGCAGGAGTTCTATGAGTCCGCAATGAATGGCATTCAGTGGATTATTGACAACAAAGACACGGCTTGGGCAGGAGTTGACGAGGAACTCCATGGAATCGATATCATATCTCTCTCATGGGGGATTACAAGTCACGAGGGTGGCGGCAGTGATGGCGAAGATATGCACAGCAGAATTCTCGATGAGGCGACGCTGGCCGGTGTGACTGTCAGTGTCGCTGCGGGTAACGATGGACCTGACAACGATGGTCTATCTGGGATGGGATCGAGCAGTCTATCTATTACAGTTGGAGCCACTGATGATCAGAACACAATTGATCGCGAGGATGACACTGTAGCAGGATATTCTAGCCGTGGCCCTCGTCGGGACAATGGGGATTCTAATCCAGTAAATGAGCTCAAACCTGACCTCTCCGCTCCAGGTACAAATATTATCCAAGCAGAGGGTTGTGTCACTAGTGGCGGCTGCAACAATCTTGTTCCAGGACAGGATGCTTCAGACAATGACTACACTGGTCGAGGAAGTGGTACCTCCTATGCTACTCCTGCAGTCACAGGAGTAATTGCACTAATGATGGAAGCAAATCCTGATCTTGACCCACTACAGATTAGAGAGGTTCTCAAACAAACAGCAGAGCGACGAGGCGTGGCTACACAACCAGAAGTAGATCCATATTGGAATCGAGATTTTGGATGGGGAATGGTTGATGCACGTGCTGCCGTTGAGTTGTCGTTTCATTTGATTGAGACAAATCAAACATTAATGGTAGATTGGACTTTGCAGAATCATCATCTAAACACCACGATGGATGGTGATATGGCGATAATTACCGGTCATTCATGGGGTATCGATTCACCAGTTGAACGTGTTGAGTTCCGTATTGATGGAGGGCAGTGGTTCCAGACGACCTATGAGGGAGTTCCATCTGATCTTTCTGCCTTAGTCCCGTTCAATTGGACTCTTGCGCTGGATACAACTTCTCTATCTTCTGGAATACATATTGTTGAGATTCGTGCTTCTGACAGCGATGG
>JAZADD010000001.1:0-11272 GCA_036124005.1 Thermoplasmatota archaeon | reverse complement strand
GTTGGTCTTTCTCATGTTCTTACTCATATGACTCCCTCGACGTATGCTTGGGTAGCGCGCCCACCTGACCGCCTGTTATGAATGCTGCGGGTTGCCCCTACGGGGCATAGCCTCGCAGTACATCGAGAAGAGGATAGGGCGAGTTCTGACCGCCCTATTTACTCAACTCTACGTTATCATATTTGGAATCCGCTGTCTTCCTCTGAACCATCATCGATTCCTGCGATTCTCTCTTGGCCTTCGGAATCTACGAATGAGCCGGCCTTGACTACCGATCCGTATAGACCGGATTCATTGACTGAGCTTCGATTTAGCATTCCATCTCCGAGAGAGGCGCTGATGTGGTTGATAATTGACTGTAAAGCATTAATCGCTCTATCTCGTTGATCAGCGCCAATTTCATGATCGGAATATCTCGCTTCTTCGAATAGAGAGAAGAAGACGTCTAAGTCCTCTGGTGGTGCGATTCCGGCTAACATTCCTGTTACAGCGTCCTCGAATTCTCTAGTGGTTTCGTAGACCTTCTTCATAGCTCCTCGACTACGGAAGAACCTGACTAATTCCTTGTAACAATTGAAAATCGTATCAATGTACTCATTCGACGCCTTTAGAGACATCAGAGAGTCGGTTAGGATACCTCGTAGAATCTCAATTCTTCGACGTTCGACGTAATTTCGATACATGATGGCTCCAACCAATACAGCGAAGGCTAATGCAATTCCCATAATCGTCAGTACTTGCACTGTGAAGAAGCTCGCTTCAGCCTCGGTAACAATATCCCCAAGATAAATTGCTGGAGTGTTATTGAGGAATTCCTCTTCAAATTCGTGAGAACCTTTGAAGTGAATCGTAACCTGCCATTCTCCTTCAGATATACAGTATCCTCCGTCACCGCAGTCCAATTCACCTGGAACGTTTTCGCCTGAGTAAGGGAAGCTAAACGATGCTACTCCCAACTCATTTGTAGTTGCATAGACTACATTGTGAGGAATCCATTCGCCCTCTTCTGCGTTCCAATACTGATAGGTGAAAATCACTGTCTGAGATTCTACAGATAGATCCAATCGGTCTCTCAGAATCGCTACTGAACCATTGATGTAATCTCCTTCTTGATACCCATCTGGGTTAGACCAATGGTCCTTCAGTAAGATGTCTACGCGGCTTCTAACAAGCACTTCAACATCGATGAACGACCCATTCACCACCGGTGTTGTCTCAGCCCTACAGCCACCAGGTAATTCCTTATTTGGCTCATAGGCGATTCTTACAACTCTGAATCCTTCCATCATATCTGAAGTGGGTTCCACTCCTCGTCGACTCGGGTTGTCATCCGGATCGCCGCTAAACCATTCAATTTCACCAGTTCCATCCTGTGTTATCGAGGTAGCGATAGGACGGGTATTCACCTCAGGATCCAAGTAAATATTCAGACACTTGCCTCCAATCGGGTTGCCGTTTGTTTGTATCAATCTAGCATCCAAGTGGAACGATTCTTTGAGGTAAAGAACAGGGAATACAGAACCATTCTGGAAGGTGTATGAGTCAACGTCATTTCGGAATGGTCCAATCTCTTGCACCTCCAAGGTCGAATTTGAGAAAACCGGGAATAATCGTGTTGTGCTAGCGTTGTGGTATCGATAGCGGTCGTTATTCTCGTAGGAGTTGAATTCGACCTTAACACGAGCCTGTCCCGCCTGTACGTCGGTAAGTGGGCAGGTGATCTCATAGAATCCATTGGCGTCGCTTGTTCCTGGTAGACATCCAACCACTCCAGTTTCAGCGCCAACCATTTCGTAGGAGACTCTGATTGCTCTATTCGACAAATTGGTTCCCAACTCATCGATTAACTGTCCAGTAACTACCATCGGCTTCTCAATCGGTTGACCCGTTGTCGGGTCAATTTCAGATGTGTAAACAATCTGATCATCGACATTCAAAGTTGTATGTCCAATCAAACTAAATCCATCAACTTGGAACTGCATTACTCTTCGATAATGATCGCTGTTCACCACTTGTACACATGGATCCCATGCTCCTGAGGTGCTCAGTGATTCAGCGTCGAGTGGTTCACATCCCTCGTGAGGAAGATTCTCCTCAAATCGTAGAATAACGTTCACCGGACCGAATCCATCGGGAAGGAAAGATTGTGGGTCATCGCGAAGTAGTTGCGGATCTAGAACCATCTCATAATGGATAGTTCCGGCATTCGGGCATTGAATATCTACAATCTGACGGTGAGTTCGATCTTCGAAGTCTGTGCCTTCCATGATTACTAGAACTTCGCCACCATTTGCTCCACAGCCATCCAATGCTTGACCTGAATCCTTGATTACCGCAGTTCGGTTATCGTCGGTAACCTGTGCAGTGAATTCCCAAATATCTCCAGTTGAACGAATGTTAGGCGTGGTATCTTGAAGCGTGATATAGGTACGAGATACTACCCAAAGGTCCATCGAACCTGATGTTCCTTGGTGTCGTGGATCACCAGGATATGTGTAATCCAAGGTGAAGTTGCCTAATTCATGATCTTCCTCTATGGTCAAATTTACAGTGAACCAACCGGTACTATCTGTCTCTGCAATTCCATTTGTTCCATCTGCCTCCCAGACGTAATTTATCTGAGAATTCTTCAGAGGTTGAAGAGAGTTATCGAGTAACTGGACCTCTATACTACGGTTCTGACCGCGATATAGACGAGGTTGAATTAATTCTTTGAATTCGCTTGTACCAATAACTGAGACATTTAGATATGCCCCGGTTGGGGCAAGCACATTACTCTGGTTTCCAGTGAAGTAGAAATTAGAGTTAGTGAAATCCGCTCTTATGCCATAGAATCCAGCAGCGTATTGAGAATACCATGTCCAATTGTAATCGAATGTTGCAACACCATTGACCATTTGTGGCGCTCTTGCATATCCGGTTTCCTGAGAACCTGCAAAGATTCCATTTCTGTCTAGGTCTACTTGTAGAGTCATTGGGTCATGTGGCCAAGGAACCATAGTTCGATTCCATACACTACCAATTACTCGCAACTCCTCTCCAGTAAACATCTCAGGGATGATTTCGCAGCGAATTGCGCTATCTGGGTCAGTTGGTTCAACAGGACCACAAGGAGGCGCATTGAAGTCACCACCATTTTGCATAGCAATTCTCCAATGTGTACCATTGGAAGACAGGAATGGGCGTAGTCTTGCACTCTCGCCTGTTAGCCCCTCTGGAGTTCCGTCCCAGGACATAGCGTATGGCTTACCGAGGCTTGCCTCTGCATAATCCAATCCTGCAGCATCAAGGCTAGGTTGATGGAATAATGCTCTCCAAGCTCCGAATGAAGAGCCGGTAAATTGGGTTGCATCCCAAAAGAATACTGGCCTAATTGAAGAGACATACATATCCGCTTCAATGTACATCCTGTGCATCGAGCGAATGGTGAACGCCTCAGTCTCTGCTCCCTCTAGGTAAGGGAATGGCCATTCATCACCTAAATCCGGTCTAGCATATCCAATGAATGAATAGTCACCTATTGGTAAACTGGTATTGGTGTAATCATATCGCCCCAATACATAATGATTCTTCGCGTTATCATCCCAAATGATTTCCTCATAGCCTCCGGGTAACTTTCCTTCACCATTATCCATGGTAGAGTTCCATTGAACCTGTTTCCATTGACCTTGAGCGCCGACAGTCTGAACGAAGGTCAATGATACCCATCCACCTGAATCTGCACGGTATCCGTATCCATAACCATCGAAAACAGTTGGATGTGTATAGTTTCCAAATGGACCTCCGTGAACACGGAAAGAAATTGGTGCGTGAGTGATTCTATTATCGAATACACCGCGGTCCCAATCCGCTTCATAGTGAACCTTGTAATCCACGAAAAGAGGTTGTTCATCACTTCGGAAATATGTCCAAGATACATAATCTACGGTTGTATTTGCCCTGACTTCTACAGGTATTGGTTCTGTTTGCGAACCGTCATGATAGAACATTTCAGTAACTTCTGCATACACATTGTAAGTGGTATTCGGGCCTACGATTAAATCCTCAGGCAAGAGGAATTGACCTACCACGAAGGCCCCTGCTGCATCTGTCAACACGTCCACGGTTTCCAGAGCAAGCGTTCCATTTCTGGCCCATTCAATGGTTATCTGAACTGGTAGGTCCGGTGCTGGTTCGAAAACACCTGTATCAGGATCTAACCAATTTACTGTACCTTTGAATATCGCCGGGTTTACTGCATCTAGCCAGAGTACATTGCTGGAAGTCATAGTAATCCGGGTTGGTATCTTGTCGTCCTCGTCAAGGATTCCATCATTATCGTGGTCCCAATCTGACGAGCCGGAGTGATCTTCCTCCAATTGGTCCCAATCTCTGTCAGGTCGCTCATCGGTATCGTCATCCTCGTCAATTGCATCAGGTCCGGTAAACGGATCCGTTGGATTTGCAATTCCTGTACCATTTCCATAATCGTCGTGGTCCCACGGATTTGTTGAGGGTTGATCGTATCGAGACGGCCATAGCATAATTTCGTCTTTATCCAACATTCCATCTGAGTCATCATCGAGATCAACGTCGTCTCTAAGGCCATCATTATCGTGATCCCAAGGGGAGATGAATGGTGTGGCCGAATTTAGTTCCAGGGTATTGACAATTCCATCTGCGTCCCAATCATCGTCAGCCCAATCTAAGATTCCATCGTTATCATGGTCCCAGACGCTCTGTTCTTCACCGGTAAAACATAGAATCTCTTGATCTTCGTCAAGTACGCCATTGTTATCATCATCGGGATCTTCACCGTCTGGTACTCCGTCGTTATCGTTGTCAACGTCGTAGTAAACCGGGAATAGTAATCCTTGACCCAATACTCCCTGATCCCAAACAGATTGGTACCAGCCATCATCATCTGGGTCTGTATCAGTTCCATCATCATCTTGATCAACACAATTTGAACCGATGAAGAAATTCCCTGGTTCTGTACCACTGTCGTCATCTAAGTCATCATTACTGTCGAGCTCAAAATAATCCCAAATTCCATCGTTATCATCATCTATGTCCCAATGGTCGTACACACCATCGAAATCGTCATCTAAATCAGCGGTATCATTGACCATACAAGACGGATTCATATTTCCTGCGATAGGGGCTCCGCAGTCATCATCTGGATCAACGTCGTTATCGAGCAGATCTGCCACTTCATCGGGGAACATGTTTGCGTTTTGGTCGGAAGTCCATTGGAATAATCCGAAATTGATTCCTATCCAAGCCGTGAATAAATCACGATTATTCTTCATCTGCTCGTAGGTTACCGCCGCTGTAGGGTCGGGTGTATCGGTTGTGAAATCGAAGTGGAAACAGTTCTCATCACAACTCGGTGCTGGGCTGTTGTCTGGGGCGTCTGTTCCATCATATGGGCCATCATCATATTCAGGGTCTGGCCGAGTTGAGTACGGTAGGGTGTAGATGAGCTGCCCTGTTTGACGTGCACTCAAAAGAGGCCATGCATACAGCCATGATAAGCGAAGACCACAGACAATTTCAGTGGGTGGACCTCCAAAGACTAGGAAATTAGCCAGAGAAATATCACATTCTCCATCGTCGGTTGAACCGCCAAATTGTGGATTATTTACATCCAATCTTCCGTCAGAGCCCTCATCTTGGTCCCACCAATCAGGCATTCCATCTGCATCCATATCCACGTCTATGCCGTTAATCAGTGAATCTCCATCCATATCGATATCGAAGTAGTTGTTTCCATTCCATGGGCTCCATCGCATCATTACGTAGTAGTACATCTCAGGTACTTCTCCATTTGAGATCATTTCTGGGATTTCGGTGTCTGTTGTTTCCTGGTATCCATTGTATGGAAGAATAAATCCATGCTCTTCTGCAGTGAATGGACTGAAATGCCAATATTGAGCCCACAAGATTGGGCTCTGAGAGGTCCCAACTGCTGTGTAAATTTGACTGTCATCACTACCATCGATTATGTCGCCATCACCGTGTGAGTAGCCATTCGAAGTGGAGAATTGATCAGAGTTGTCGTTGTCGACTATTCCACAATTTCCGTCATCGGGATCATACAAATCAGGTATCCCGTCATTATCGTCATCCCAATCCTCGTCGTTTGGTAGGCCATCCCCGTCAATGTCTGTATCGATGTCGTTAGGGCCGTCGTCTCGGTATCGTGAACCGTTGAGTAGATGGAGGTCGTTATCATCGTCAAGATCGCAATTCGGATCTATGTCTAGCCAATCTAAAACACCGTCATTGTCATCGTCAACGTCTTCCCAATTGTTGATACCATCATTGTCCCAATCGTTATTCCCCGTGTAGGACTTACGAGTTACGGTACAATTCATATCGGAGTTTTGCGGATTTGGATTGGTTATACTGGCACAGTTCCAATCCTCAACTTGGTCGGTAGTTGCCATCATGTATGGGTCATCTTCGTTCAGAATACCATCATTATCCAAATCATAAGGAATATCAGTTGGATTAAGCGCGGGCTCTCCTAGTAAGTTATCTGCAGGCCAAGCGCCTCCAACATCTGTGTCCATCCAATCCCAGACCAAATCATAATCTGAATCAATTGCTCTGTACAAGTCATCATCAGCGTCTCTGTCGTAGTCAAGTTCGCAGTCAACGCCAGGAATTTGAATTGGGTGATCATTTGGATAATCTCCGATTCCATCTAGATTGGTGTCCAGCTGAAGACAAGAATCAGGTATTCCATCGTTGTCATCGTCAACATCGTACATGTCTAGTAATCCATCATTGTCATCGTCGGTATCGGATGAATCAGGAGAGCCATCATTATCATTGTCTGGATCGATGAAGTTTGGAATACCGTCCCCATCAAGGTCACCGTCAATCATTTGAGTGAATGTTGGATTTCTTGGGTGCCATATGTTTTGTTCCTTGGTTGCAAAATTGAATTTGTCAGTTGTGTAAATATCAGGGTTGAGGTCAAATGCAGCTGGCAATGATTGACTGGTCTCTGGTCCTACTGACACACTACCAGAGAACAATGCAGAACCATCAGGATCTGAAAACGGCCAACTTCCTTCCTCAGTAAATGTGAATGAAAACGAGCCGCCTGGAGCTATCGACCCACTATCGAAGGTACCGTCATCGGCAGTGACATTGTGGGGTCTATTGTCATCATTGACCCATACCACCGTGTCCCCGACTTCAATGGTGTAAAATTGCGGATTAATTCCGGTGGTTTCGAGTAAAATTGTGATTGTATCTTTTGCATCCCAAGGAAGTGGGTCGTCCCACATTGACGCTGTATCAGTAATGTTCGTTGTAACAGTGGAGTCCCAAGGATGTGAGTCCCATAGGTCGATGACACCATCATTATCGTCATCGTCATCGAAATAATCCTGCATTCCATCGCCATCAAAGTCGCAAGGCCATGTAAACTGGTCTATTCTGCCATCATTATCATCATCCTCGTCATATGAACCTCGGCCGATTCCATCTATATCCTCATCCGTCACGCCGTCATTATCGTGATCCATTGGGTTCTGATCTATTCTATAGCCCGGCCCTACTGGAGTCCCAGTCCAAGGATGTACGGTGTTTGGCTCGACATATCGGTCGGCACTGACGTTCCATGGATCGGCTCCTTGAGTGTAGTCAATTGGGCCTTCTAGAATTCCGTCGTTATCGTCATCCCAGTCATCCTCATCTGAGATGCCGTCGTTATCGTGATCGAATGGGTCAGTTCCGTAGCATCCGTCAAAACGCTCGATAAGGTCGCTAATTCCATCATTATCGTCGTCTAAATCATCGAGGTCATTGATACCATCATTGTCGTGATCTTCGGTGTTTGTTTGTTCTAGGAAAAAGCCATATCCAGGGTTAGTGAGTAGAACTGATGGGTCGGTAATCTTGCCTTGGTACGAGGCTGGATCTACCCAACTTGGATCTGTAAAAGCTTCATGCACATAATTGCCCATTGCAACAGGCTGCCCCTGTGTGGCACCTGTTGTTTGACCCTCGGCTTGGTAGAACTGCTGATATGCGGTCCTTGCAGGAGTCTCCTCGACAGTTTCGAGGTTGGTTGGTTCTTCCTCAACTCCGATGAAATTATACATCTGAGTGCTCATTAACATCAGCACTATCATCATCAGTGCTGAACCACTCTTCTTTCTGTTTTCTCGACTGTACCAAGTCTGTTTCTCTTCCTTCATTCCGACCACCGAAGTAGTCTTGCAAAATCGACCTATTTATCAACAAATCCCCTCGTATGCGCGCGCGAGTATCACGGAAGCATTCGAGTATCATGCTTCGTTTCGCGAAAAAATGTCAAGGATATCATGATGATTTTCTTGTTGATGATAGTTTTTGAGCGACTATTTTCGAAGCATTTTTTCTCCATATGTTCAAAAAACAGCATTCTCTCAAATGGTTCGATGGCGCCCATAAGAATGGTTTTGCGATCAAAAATTCACCGAGCTACAGTCACTCAGGCAGACTTGGATTATGTAGGCTCGATATCAATTGATGAGAACCTCATGGAGGCGGCGGGGATTGTAGAATGGGAGAAGATTGCAGTGCTCGATGTAACCAATGGTTCACGATTGGAGACTTATGCAATAAAGGCACCTCCGGGGTCGGGAGAAATATGCATAAATGGAGCCGCGGCTCATCTCGTAGAACCCGGCGATTTGGTAATTTTACTCACTTTCCAAGGTATAGAAGAAGATCAAATTGAAAATCATGAACCGCGAATTGTTCATGTGGATGAACAAAACAAAGTCATTGAATTATCTACAACGGAATCTAATTTCTAATTCATCCAAATTATGCCCTATGATATGGTAATCCTTTGATGATTGTAGAAGCTCGATATAATTGCTCTAACAACACAACTGCAGCCAGTTCGTGAGGTAGTGTAATCAAACCAAGTGACAAGGAAGACATGCCGGCGCTAAAATCTCCAAAACCACCCGGTGGCCCTACAACTAAGTGCACGTCATTAGTTGAAAGCCGCCATTTTTTCAATTTCTCTGAATACCCTATCGAATCAAGTATCTCGCCTTTTTCCTCGAGAAGAATTACATTACTTTCCCCTGCCTTGGATACAATTGACGAAATATATGTCTCCGGATCTGTACGATTTCTGTGTTCTGAAAGCGAAACGCCTTCTCCGGAAAGGCGATTTGCGTAATCTGAGATAGCCATCCTGAATGCGGCGTCCTTTGCTCTGCCGTGTAGATGAACGATAATGCGGCCCATTAGTTGACTAATGTACAGACGAACTTAATGAAAGATTGTTTCATTGATTCGTAAGCATCAAGGGTAACGGCTCGCGCCCGAAGATTGAGAGACATGGGTTGGTGGCCATTCAAACGTAAGGAGAAACCCTTGCAAGATGACCTACATATTCGTGGAACGAGAATTTGGTTACAGGACCTAAGAGAGTCCTGTGAAAGAAATTTCGATAACCCAGAAGAAGGTAGAAGATTGGTTCGAGAGATGCAAATAGAGTGGACCGATGCACACTCAGAAGGAGAGGTTGATGATGCGCTTCTTGATGGGCTGGATAGGCGCTCACTACGCCTCTTACGTGCTTCGGACGATGAATGGTTGAAGTGGCTTGACGATGATGATTTCTGGAAGCCGGGTTGGCGTGATGAGCCACGAGGTGAAGTCGAATGAGTACTTCTGAATTAGATTATTGGATTGTACTATTTTTCGCTCTCGGAGCCGTGTCGCTTTACTATGCTCGAATACAGCCCTTTCCTGAATTTGGAAACAGATTCGGATGGTCCAGTATAGCATTTGGACTGGTTTTTCTGATTAGCAGAAATGCCCCAAGAGACACTGCGATATTAGCACCAACAGTTACCGCTGCAATCTTTGGTGGGCTGGCTGTTATTTACGGCGTTAGACACATGGTGGTTACGCAACAAGATGTGCTAGTCGCACCCTTTGGTGGTGTTTTACTGTGTGTGGGAACTGTCAGTTTGATGGCCGATTCATGGAATGAAATGAATTCTACAGACCACCTAATTTCATTCGTTACGGCCTCGGTTGTAGTGATGCTAGAAATTTATCTTGCATTCAGAGGCTTAGTTGTAGGTGTGCAGGGAATTACCTGGTCAAAATCGGGCCTCAGACAAGTGAGTAGAGGTTTGTTACAAGGCCCAAGGGGTGCGATTTCACACTTTGAACGATCTTGGGACATGGATGACCAATGGCTCAATGCAATGAGCCATGCGGCTCTTGCTTTAATTCACAAACACCTAGGGGATGAAGCCGCGGAAAAGGAGCATATACAGGAATTACAGGCTATCGGTGGATGGGATGCAGTTGATAAAAATTGGATTGAAACGATTGAGGGTGAATTAAACAAATTACAGGCCTCTCGAGGAATGGAAGAAGAGTGAATGACTCTAGGACGATTGAAAGCGAAATACCCACTCGGAGGGGAATAATATGGTTCGGATAACCAAGGTTCACACAGGCGGCGGAGATGGGGGTGAAACCTCTCTTGTCGACGGTACTCGTGTCGGAAAGGAACATCAAAGGGTTGCAATATACGGCACCATTGACGAAGCTAATTCTGCCCTTGGAATAGCTAGAATGGAAATTTCAAGATCTTCTATGCCGATGGAGGTTTGCGATTATGCAGACAAGTTGCTAGGGATAATCCAGCAGGAATTATTCGATGTTGGAGCCGAGTGCGCATGTCCTCCCGGTGGCATTCCTGAACAGATGTCGATTATTGGAACAGAGTCGGGAGAACGATTAGTCGCAGAGATGGATTCTATGTTGGAAGATTTGCAACCTCTGTCTTCATTCATACTACCAACAGGTAGCCCAGCAGTAGCAAGTTTACACATGGCACGAACGATTGTTCGAAGAGCTGAGAGAGAGGCTTGCGCTCTTCGTGATGAGGTTCGACCAGAAGTAATTAGCTATCTCAACAGGCTTTCAGACCACTGTTTTGTTCTCGGGCGTTGGATTTCTGCAAAGATAGGTGAAGAAGAAACCTTGTGGACTCCTATGGGTAAGCGTCAAGAGTGATTAGTTGTGTCTTTCTTTACGAAATATCTTGAGGGACATAGAGAAGTAATCAAGAGTATCGATGATTCAAAACGTTCTGAATCTCAAAAAAGAATTGGAAAGTTCTTCGTTACTCTAAAAGTAATTTTTGATATGGTATTTACTATTGTCATTCTATCGGTTGCATTGAACTGGTTGGTTGGCCTGATTCTTTAGAATTCAGATTACCTTGCCCATCTTTTGCATATGTTCT